>JAIRYC010000021.1 GCA_031267965.1 Oscillospiraceae bacterium
GTCGGTTATTCCTTTTGTGTTTTCTATTAATTTTTCTATTCTCATGATTATATCTTATCACTTTGGGATGATTAAGTAATTGCTGTTGCTCTGGGCAAACCTCGTCAACCGTTTTGGAGCGAGATAGTATAAACGAATCAACAATATGAATAACGTTATTCATATTATGATTGATTTAACAACAGTGCCCCTTTACCCACTTTTTAATATATCACACCACCATGCTGAAAATAAGGTGCGCAATTGCGTTTTGGCTACCAAATATGGTATAATAGCGCCGCAGGGAGAACATGCGCATTAGGTCTGCATCCCCTGTCAAATTGTGGATTATGAATGATGATGGAGGGATGACATGTCTGTACAGCGCATTTTTTCGGAAAAAAAGCCAGGCTTTAACGTGGAGGCATTAGGTCTGAAGCGCGATTTGTGCACCACGCTGGGGATTTCTGGTATAACGGGGCTGCGTTTGTTCCACCGCTATGACGTGCAGGGGCTTAGCGCGGAGGAATTCCAAAAAGCCGCGCAGACTGTTTTTAGCGAAACCAACGCGGACGATACATATGCCGTGCTGCCGCAAACGGACACTTTTATCTTTGCTGTCGAATACTTACCCGGCCAGTTTGACCAACGCGCGGACAGCGCCGCACAATGCATTGCGCTCATGACCGGCGGAGAGCGGCCTATTGTCCGTACAGCGCGCGTCTACGCCATTCAGGGCAAGCTGACCGAAGCCGAGCGCAGCAAAATAAAGTCCTATCTTATCAACCCCGTGGAATCCCGCGAGGCAAGCGCCAATCTGCCGGAAACACTGGAGCTTCCTGCGCCGGAGCCGGAGGACGTACCGCTTGTTGCGGGCTTTACCGCATGGGGTGACAAGGAAGTCGCGCAGTACCACGCAGTGGGCGGATTTGCCATGACGGCGGCGGATTTATGCTTTTGCCGCAATTATTTTGCCGGCGAAAAGCGTGATCTGACCGAAACAGAACTGCGCGTTATTGATACATACTGGTCTGACCACTGCCGCCATACCACCTTTTTAACGCGGCTTGCCAAGGTCAGCTTTGAGCAAGGCAAGCTCACCCCGGCGCTTGAAAAAGCGTGGCTGCAATACCTTGCCCTGCGCGAGGAGGTTTATGGCGCCCGTCAAAAGGACGTGACTCTGATGGATATCGCGACCATTGGCACAAAGGTGCTCAAAAAGCGCGGCCTGTGTGCGGATTTGGACGAGAGCGACGAAATCAACGCTTGCTCAATCAATGCCACGGTTACGGTGGACGGGCAGGAGCAGCCTTGGCTAATTCAATTCAAAAACGAAACCCACAACCACCCCACCGAGATTGAACCCTTTGGCGGTGCGGCCACCTGCCTTGGCGGTGCTATCCGTGACCCGCTCTCCGGGCGCAGCTATGTCTATCAGGCCATGCGCGTCACCGGCGCGGGCGACCCGACCATCCCGTTTGAGGAAACGCTCCCCGGCAAGCTGCCGCAGCGCAAAATCACGCTGGGTGCGGCACAGGGCTATAGTTCCTATGGCAACCAGATTGGGATTGCCACGGGTCAGGTGACGGAGATTTACGACGAGGGCTACCTGGCCAAACGCATGGAAATCGGCGCGGTGATCGCCGCCTCACCCAAGGCGAATGTGGTCCACGGCGTACCTCAGCCCGGCGACGTCGTCCTCATGCTGGGCGGACGCACGGGTCGCGACGGCTGCGGCGGCGCGACCGGCTCCAGCAAGGCGCACAACACCGATTCGATTGAAACCTGCGGCGCGGAGGTTCAAAAGGGCAATCCACCCACCGAGCGCGCTCTCCAGCGGCTTTTCCGCAATCCGGCGGCGGCAAGGTTGATTCAGCGCTGCAACGATTTTGGTGCGGGCGGCATTTGTGTGGCGATTGGCGAACTTGCGCCCGGCTTGCAGATTGTGCTTGACCGCGTACTGAAAAAATATGATGGGCTTGGCGGCACGGAGCTTGCAATTTCTGAATCGCAGGAACGCATGGCAGTGGTTGTCCGCCCGGAGGACTCGGCGGCGTTTACCGCGCTTGCGGATGCGGAAAACCTGGAGTGTGTGCCCGTTGCTGAAGTAACCGCTGGGCAAAACGAATATACAGAAACGGGTGGCGCGCGGTTGCAAATGAACTGGCGCGGCAAGGATATTGTGAACCTTTCCCGCGAATTTTTAGACACAAACGGCGTAACCGGGCGCGCAGAGCTTGAATTCACTGCACCTGACGCAAAAGCCGACTACCGTGCGCTTGTACCGCGGCAGCTTACGGGGCTTTCTCCCGCATCCGCGCTGGAGGAAAACCTCGGCCGCCTGAACGTCAGCGCGCAAAAGGGTCTTGCCGAGCGCTTTGACGCGTCAATCGGCGCGGGAACAGTGCTCATGCCGTTTGCGGGTGAGCACCAGCTTAGCCCGGAGGATGTGATGTGCGCCAAAATCCCGCTGGAGGACGGAGAAACCGAAGACGCCACGCTGATGTCCTACGGCTTTTTGCCCGGCATTGCCAAGTGGAGTCCATTGCATGGCGCAGCGTATGCGGTAACGCTCAGTTTGGCAAAGCTGGCGGCGGCGGGCGGTGATGCATCCAAGGCACGGCTGACATTTCAGGAATACTTCCCGCGTCTGCGTGAGGAGCCGAAGCGCTGGAGCCAACCCGCCGCGGCTTTGTTGGGGGCGCTCTCTGCGCAGGTGGGTTTTGGCACGCCGGCGATTGGCGGCAAAGACAGCATGAGCGGTACTTTTGAGGAGTTGGACGTCCCCCCCACGCTGGTTTCGTTCGCCGTGGGAATGACCAAGGCTTCGCAGGTGCGCTCAAGCGCATTTTTAGCGGAGCAAAAGGTCTGGCTTGTGCCGCTGCCCGTAGATAAGAATACGCTTCTGCCGAACTACGCAAAAGCCACGGAGTTGTTTGTGCTCATTGCCGATGCGGTCAAAAATGGCGGCACGGCGGCGGTTGTGGGCGAGGGCGGCGCGGCAGGGGCAATCTGCCAAAAATGCTTCGGCAACCGTATGGGCTTTACCTTTAATAACAGCGACGCACGCACGCTTTTTGCCGCGCAGGCGGGGTCGTTTATTGTTGCGTCCGACGACGATATGGCGGCGTTTGCCGGCTTTGCTCCGGTGGAACTGGGCATCATTACCAATAATGATACCTTTACAATCTCGGGTGAGGAAGTTTCTGGCGAAGTATTGCGCAAGGCGTGGCTGGGCAAGCTGGAGGGCGTTTTCCCGACTGTGGCGCGGCCTGCGGACATGCCCGTTGATATCGCGCTCCATACGCGGCGTGCGAACACGTCGCCCGCAGTTAAGGTTGCAAGGCCGCGCGTTTTGCTCCCCGTTTTTCCCGGCACAAACTGTGAGGTGGACAGCGCGCGTGCATTCAAACGTGCAGGCGCGGACGCAAAGGCGCTTGTTCTGCGCAACCTGACTCCCGTCCAAGTTGAGGAAAGCGCGGCGGCATTCGTTCGTGAGCTGGAGCAGGCGCAAATCCTCGTGCTGCCGGGCGGCTTCTCCGCAGGCGACGAGCCGGAAGGCTCCGGCAAGTTTATCGCGGCATTTTTGCGTTCGCCACGCGTAGCGGAGGCAGTCAACAAGCTGCTGGCACGGCGCGGCGGCTTGGCGCTGGGTATTTGCAACGGCTTTCAGGCACTCATCAAAACAGGGCTTTTGCCGTATGGAGAGATCCGCGAAACCGCTCCAACTGATCCGACGCTGACCTTCAACAACATTGGACGGCACGTTTCGCAAATGGTATATACACGCGTTGCCAGCGTAAAAAGCCCGTGGTTCAGCCTTGTGCAGCCGGGCGACGTACATTGCGTGCCGGTTTCCCACGGTGAGGGCCGCTTTGCCGCGGACCGGGCAACGTTAGAGCGCTTTGCCGCAAACGGCCAGATTGCCACACAGTATGTGACGCCGGACGGTGTGCCGTCGGCGGAAACGCCGTGGAACCCAAACGGCTCAATCTGCGCGGTGGAGGGCCTCACCTCGCCGGACGGGCGTGTGCTCGGCAAAATGGCGCACAGCGAACGGCACGGTGCGGATATCTGCAAGAACGTACCCGGCGATAAAGATATGAGGCTTTTTGAGAGTGGTGTCCGATATTTTAATTAATTAACATATAATCACATGATAATGCATGAACTTTTTGCAAAAAGAACGGAATATTCGGAAGTTCACAGTTTATCTATTAACTTTGAAGCCTTGGCTGGTTATAATGACTCTATTAACGTGAAGCAATTGTTTCGCATTTGTGTATAAATTGTAAATAGCGGAGTCATTTATGCTTGAAGCTTCCGAGCGTGTTTTTATGTGCAACCCGTGCATAGAAAAATATCCCAAAAACATTTGTGAAATGATTCTGTCGGACGTGGATTAAAACGCGGATGCTTTTATGTTCAACGGCAACATGAATGGCGAGCAGGTTCTTGACATTGACAAGCGGCGGCAGTGAATCTGCCGGGGTGACCACCACAACATGCTCACAGGGGAGCTTGTCTGGCACAGTGCCCAGTTTGCCAATGTCAAGAACCTGCTCGCCAACGTCGTCTATTCCGGCAAAAAGCGCAAATTCCAAATTGCTTTGAAGTCCAAGTGTATCTGGTTCAAGGATTTCCTGAAGGATTACCCGTATAGAGGCAACACCAGAGCAGAGTATGAATCCGGTCAGGCGGCGGTGCTGTTCACCAGCGGCACCGTCTCTGACGGCGTCATTAAAGGCGCTGTACACACACCGCGCTTAACGCGTCCACACGCTCGTTTAAGTTTCGCTCAAACGGCAGTCTTAAGCCCGGCGACACCTTTGGCGGGTTTATCCCATTCTTCTCCGCTTATGGCGCGTTCAACGGCATGCATATGGAATGAATGTCCTTCTTATTCCGGTCTTTAAGCCGCTGGAGTTTGCTTTCTTCCCGGAGCTGGAAAAATGGCATTAAGAGGTTTGGCTTAAACATAAAAAGGTATGGCTGAAGAAGCGTGCCTTCATGATTTGTGGAGACCATTAGATGAAAAAGTACAAAACTCTTCTCATTATCATCAGCATGGTTTTGACATTAATATAGATTAATTCCTCCAATATATTACTGCATGGCTTGCCTAAAAAGCAGACGAAATATCGTATGAGGTCAAGCTTTAAAAACTTGACTGGAGAAAAAAATATTTATCTTTTTTATACGTAATGATTACATTGTAAAAAGAGATGTAATTTTTTATACGGGGTCTTTGATATAGATTGGATTGAGTAACGAAAAAAGAATGAGCGCGATTTTTTTCGCGCTCATTCTTGCAAGGTAAAACCAAACCAGCGAATCAAAACCTTCTCGGCGGTTTACGGTCGCCGCCGCCGCGGTTGAATCCACCCTCACGCCTTGGCGGGCGTTCTGGCAACGGATCAGCTTTTAAGCCCTCAACCTCAATCAGCGCCTCGCGGCGGGAGAGGTTCAGCCTGCCCTGATCATCAATCTCCAGTACTTTCACGTTGACCACATCGCCGACGTTGACCGCGTCCTCAACGCGTTCTGTGCGCTTCACGTCCAAGTGACTAATGTGCACCAAGCCCTCTTTACCCGGCGCAATCTCAACAAACGCGCCAAAACTCATCAGGCGGGTGACTACGCCGCGGTAGATGCTGCCCGGCTCTGGGTCGGTGGCAATGGTTTGCACCATGAGCAACGCGCGCTCGGCGTTGTCCTTATCAAGCGCGGAGATGAAAACGCTGCCGTCCTCCTCCACGTCGATTTTGCAATCGCACTCGGCACAGATTTTTTGGATAACCTTACCCTGTTTGCCGATGACGTCGCCGATTTTCTCCGGATTGATTTTGGTGGAGAGCATTTTGGGCGCGTAATCACTCAGGTCGGCGCGCGGCTCCTTGATAACCGGCAACATGACTTCGTCCAAAATATACAGACGCGCCTTGTAGGTTTTGGCAAGTGCTTCCTTTATAATCGCTTCGGTCAGGCCGTGGATCTTCAGGTCCATTTGAATGGCGGTAATGCCCTTGTGCGTCCCGGCGACCTTGAAATCCATATCGCCGAAGAAGTCCTCGAGTCCTTGGATATCCACCATTGTCATAAAGCGGTCGCCTTCAGTGATAAGTCCGCAGGAAATACCCGCGACCGGACGGCGAATCGGTACGCCCGCCGCCATCAGGCTGAGCGTAGAGCCGCACACCGCGCCCTGTGATGTGGAACCGTTGGAGGACAGCACCTCGCTGACAAGACGGATGGAGTACGGAAATTCTTCCATGCTGGGGATGACAGGCAGCAGTGCCTTTTCCGCCAACGCACCGTGACCGATCTCGCGGCGGCCGGGGCCGCGGCTGGGACGCGTTTCGCCCACGGAGAACGAGGGGAAGTTATAATGATGCATGTAGCGTTTGCTGTCTTGGTCGTCAATGCCGTCAAGCAATTGACTATCGCGTACGGTGCCCAGCGTGGTGATGGTGAGTACCTGCGTCTGCCCGCGGGTGAACATACCCGAGCCGTGCACGCGGTCAAGCAAATCAACCTCGGCAGCCAGCGGACGGATTTCGTCAATGCCGCGCCCGTCAACGCGCTTGCCGTCGTCCAGCAACCAACGGCGCACAACATATTTTTGCAGTTTGTAAAGGCAGTCGTCAAGCTTGCCGGTTTCGTCAGGGTATTTCTCGTCAAGCGCAGTGTGGACTGCTTCGTAAACGGGCTTGAGGCGCTCATCACGAATGCGCTTATCGTCAGTATCCAGCGCAAGGCGCACCTGATCAATCGCAAGAGCCTTTACATCCTCATACATATCCGGCGCGGGGTCGTTGGAGGGGAAGTCGATCTTCGCTTTCCCGCTTTGCGCTCTGATGTCCTCGATAAACGCCACCAGACGCTGGTTCTCTTTGTGAGCAAAAAGAATGCCCTCAAGCATTTCCTCGTTGGTGACCTCGTCCGCACTGGCTTCAATCATGGCCACTAGGTCGGAGGTGGAGGCGACGACTGTGCTCA
>JAIRYC010000036.1 GCA_031267965.1 Oscillospiraceae bacterium
GCGTTGGAGTCGTCGCTGTGCAAGCTGCTGTAGCCCGCGCCCGTACCCCAAGAGGACGGCATATCCATGTGATAATCCGCCTTGTCCGTGGTGCTGCTCAGGCTGGTGTCGCCGCCCCATGTGCTGTGCACATAAAAGATTGCGCCGGAAACATTCCAGTCCGTCACGTCGCCGTAGGTTGACCGCAAAGCCGCCGTGACGGCGTTTTTGACGTCAACCTAATGGACGGATATATTTGCAACAAAGAAAATCAAGGAAGCATAAATTATGGAAAAGTGATTAACATAGAACACACCGTAAGTGGGGTAAAGTATTATTCTCGTTATGGACATTTAAGTAAATATGGTGTCGATGAAAAAGGAAAAGAACTGGAAAACGGGATGTTCGTTAACGCTGGAACTGTTATCGGATATGTTGGATCAACGGGTGCTTCAAGCGATCCTCATTTGCATTTTGAATTTATGAAAACCTATTACAAATGGGGTAATACAACTATCAATCCATCAAATATTTACTCCCAAAAAGATACCAGAAGCAACGCTGGTAGTACAGTAAAAAACGAAAAGCCATTATTTAAATTAGTAGGTAACACCTATACATTCAATTCAGACTTTGTTTGGACTTGGAATGAGAAAGCCATGCCTGAATGGTATAGCCGCAATTCCAAATACTATAAAAAGTGAGGCAGCTATGAAAAAATTTACATCATTGTTTGTGCTTCTCGTTTTACTATTTGGCATGTATGCTTGCCAAGATAAAAATGAAATAACAGCACCACCAACAGAAACAACCACAATAAAACAGAATGAGGAAACATCTTGTGTGCGCAATTGCTGTGGGCGGGGCGGTGTTTGGTATCTCAAAACTCATTGGCGGCGGCAAAGGCCGGGGAATTATAAGCGAGATCATCAATCCTGACGACTCCGACAGACGGATTGGCCAATGGCAGTTTGAGAAGGAAGAAACGATATTAATCGTTCCCGTTAAAACAACTATGAAAATAGGGTTTGAAGAGGACGGCTCTCTTTTAATAAGCAGCAAAATAAACGCGGCGGGACTTGACGTGTCAAAAATAGTTTCACAGCTATCCGGCTTTTGGGGTTCCAATTTGCTGAGCACAGATGGTTTTGCCAATCTTGACGCGGTATCCTACAAGGCTCAAGGCTTTGAGGACAAGGGGATAATCCTGTTTTCCTCTAAATCGGATGAAGAACTCGGCTTGATGCTGTACCGAATTTATGACAACGGCAAGCTAATTTTGCTCACTTATGATGGCGGCAATGAAGAAGAGTTGATTAAGCTCTTTAAGGAGAACAATATTTCGGACGAAAAGCTTGAACAAATATTGACTTCGGCTGAAAAAGACTTCAATGCAGCAGTGAATAAAGATTTTTATTTTGAGAAAAGGTAAGTATCTTATTAAAATATAAACAATGGGGCAATTACTGCTTTACTGTTTGTTTTTCAATGCTTTTGAATGTATAAACTACATAGTTCAATTCACCCGATTTATCCATAACCATTTGGTGCTGTAAGTCGATGGTGAGTTTTTCGTCGGGTGAGATTTGGCATTGCGCAAGATAGTATTTGTCGGAGGATTCATAGATTATCGCGTAGTTTTCGTTGACTATGCGGAATTTATGTTGCCTGCTTTCTGAACAATATGTGCCAAAGAAGCTCATAAAAAGTGGTGCAAAAATGATAACAACTAGCTTTAATTTTACAGAACATGATTTTTCTCTTTCGTTTTTTCTTCTTCTGGTGTGAAGAAAAATGAGCAATCGGTTGGTTAATTTAAATAACCATTTTTGTGATTTGTATAACCACTTGAACAATTTTAATAACAACATACAAAAACAAAATATTAAGAAAATCGGTACAAAAAATATTATTGCAAATAAAACTCCTGTTGCCAATTCAAACAAAATATTTTCTGCTGAAAACGATATAATCTGAAGTGGCAATCCCCAATATGATATTTTACCAAATTCAATAAGGTATTGCATAAGTTTACCATAGGCTGATACTACACCAACAGCCGCCGCGCTAAGCCAAGCAAAGGCGGCAGCATGTTTTTGTATATATTCCAGATGTCGCTCAAAGGGTTTTAGTAATTTAAACATTCCACTACTCCGCCGTCACCTTATGAAACACCTTTTTTCCTTTTTTAAGTAGCACACCCTCTGCGAATTGCTCCCGTGCAAACGCAAAATCAATTGACGTTACCTGCGCGCCGTCCGCACGCACGCCGCCCTGCTGCACCAGCCGCCGTGCCTCACCCTTTGAGGGTGCAAGCCCCGTTTTAACCAGCAAGTCAAGGATACTCACCTTGCCGTCGGTAAAGTCCGCGCCACCAAGCGACGTTGACGGCGTGTTTGCGGCGTCGCCGCCACCGCCGAACAACGCGCGCGCAGCCGCCTGCGCTTTATCGGCTTCATCTGCGCCATGGATAAGCTTTGTTACTTCATGCGCCAATACTTCCTTGACGGCGTTCAACTCACCACCGTTTTTTTGCGCGTATTCCTCAATCTGCGGCACGGGCATGAAGGTGAGCATTTTCAGGCAGTTGATCACATCCGCGTCGTCCACATTACGCCAGTATTGGTAAAACTCGTAGGGGCTGGTTTTGTTCGGATCCAGCCAGACTGCGCCGCCCTCGGTCTTGCCCATTTTACGGCCGTCGCTTGTCAGCAGGAGCTTGACGGTCATGCCGTAGCTTTCCCGGTCGTCCATGCGGCGGTTCAACTCCACGCCGCCGATGATGTTGCTCCACTGGTCGTCGCCGCCAAGCTGCATGATGCAGCCGTATTTGCGCCGCAGGACGAGGAAATCGTAGCTCTGCATAATCATGTAATTCAACTCGAAGAACGACAGCCCGCGCTCCAGACGCTGTTTGTAGCATTCCGCCGAGAGCATTCTGTTGACGGAGAAGTGCACGCCAACATCGCGCAGGAACTCAATATAATTGAGGTTGCACAGCCAGTCCGCGTTGTTAACGATGTGTGCTTTGCCATTCTCAAAATCCACCAAGCGTGACATTTGCCGACGGAAGCAAGCAATGTTGTGGTCAATATCCTCGCGGGTGAGCATTTTTCGCATGTCGGTTTTGCCGCTTGGGTCGCCAATCATGCCGGTGCCGCCGCCAAAAAGCGCAATGGGGATATGCCCCGCGCGCTGGAGGTGCGCCAACAGCATAATGGCCACAAAGTGCCCTACGTGCAGGCTGTCCGCGGTTGGATCAAAGCCAATGTAAAAAGCAACGGGCTTGCCGCCGTTCAAAAGCTCACGAACCTTGCCTTCGTCAGTGCATTGAGCAATGAGACCTCTTGCGCGCAGTTCATCAAATACGCCCATAAGCTGTGTGCTCCCCCTGTTAATTTTTTTTGTATATTATACCATTTTGTAGCTGGATTGTCAATTGAGGAAAGCATGGCATGCTTATCCGAAAAGGACAATGTAAAAAGCGCGGTTGTTTGCCGCGCCCCTTTTGTTTGTTTTTATTCCGTTGTCGCCGCTGTCGCAGCAGCAGCCTTGGCGTTGTTTTTTTGTCTTTCCGGCCTTGGCGGATTTCGACTCATTGCCGGTTTTCACGTTCTTTTTGTCTGCGGTGAAGGTACCGTAAGCACCGTTTAGAACGAAATACGCTATCGGTTTACCTGAATTGGCAAGCCGTATGCAACAGATTGATCCAATCCTAAACCGTGAGGGAACCTTCAATCGGGTTTTGGAAAAATATCAACACATTCAAAGAACACCCGGCGCGCAGTTCTTTTATGATTCCGGATATGAACGCTTGTTTCATATCACA
This sequence comes from Oscillospiraceae bacterium, assembly GCA_031267965.1. Lineage (GTDB taxonomy): Bacteria > Bacillota > Clostridia > Oscillospirales > Acutalibacteraceae > WRKY01. Next base: position 3,809 of record JAIRYC010000036.1, read on the forward strand.
GATGAAACACTTGGCCTGCAAAGCGCAGCCTTGTTGTTGGGTATTATGATTTTGTCCTTTTGTGGTTTGTTTTCGGTAGAATACAAGAGTGAGATGTACAAGGTGCTTAGCGCAAGCCGAAAAGGAAGATGGAACACAATTAAAACAAAGCTATGTATAGCATCTGTATTAACGGTCGTCTATTGCCTCGTCTCTTATTTGCCCGACTTGTTTGCTGTTCAGCACAGTTATGGGTTGGACTGTCTGGGACTTGGCTTGCGCAGTATGCCTGCGCTTCACTGCTGGGGCAGTCTTCCGATTTGGGTTTATATCGTTCTATTGTTGGTTATACGGATATTTATCTGCCTTTGCGTAATGCTCATGATTGCCGCACTGTCCCTTCGTACAAAACACAACATTTTTACTGCCTTAGCTTATCTGACAGATATTTTACGCACGCTTCCCGTTCATCCGGCCAATCCAAACCGACCATTTTCTTGAAGTGCTGTTCGGCTCTCTCAATCCTTGTCAAAAATATTGCGTTTCATTTTTGAGCACAGCTCGAAAAGCTGTTCGGCGTATTCATCTTCTGATGATTATTGATTTGTTGCTGTCATGGTTTCCTTTCGATAGATAGGTTGATTATATCTTATTTTACTTGATATTTAGGAAATGGGCGCTCCCGTCAGGAAGCGCCCGGGTGAGACCTTGGCTTGGCTGGGGTTAATTTTCTTGTTTCAAGGGAAGTTTTTATCCTGTTTTATGACGGGTGCGCTTTAGAGCGATTTTTATGGAATTATGTTAACGGCAAGCCGATTCTTAACACGTGGGAAGAACTAGAGCAAATGCCTGCAAAAATTGCGCTTTCGGATACAATAAGCCGCGACTTGGAGGCATTCGGATTCAAATTTGCCGGCTCGGTGATTGTGTATTCATACCTACAAGCGGTTGGTTTGGTGAACGATCATATTGCGGCATGCGGGTTCAAAATACATAATAAAGAGTGCAAGCTTGCACTCCTAATATAGTTTATCTTTAAAACAGGTTGCCGCCGACCGCGTCAATGCCAACAATCAGCGGAAAGTCCACAAATTCCAGCCGCTTAACGCTCTCACAGCCAAGCTCCGGGAAGGCGGCCTCCTCGCAGGAAGCAATGCAACGCGCTGCCAACGCGCCCGCACCGCCAAGGGCACAAAAATAGACCGCGCCAGTTTCAACAATCGCTTTGCACACCGCTTTACTGCGTGGGCCTTTGCCAACAATGCCACGCAACCCCGCACGCAGGAGCGCAGGAGTGTACGGGTCCATGCGCGATGATGTTGTGGGGCCTGCTGAGCCGATTGGCATACCCGGCGGCGTTGGGGTTGGTCCTGCATAATATATGACTGCACCTTTCAGATCGAACGGCAGGGGCTGACCTTCCTGAAGCATGGCACTCAAGCGGTTGTGCGCTGCGTCACGGGCGGTATAGACTGTTCCTGATAATAAAACACTATCCCCTGCGCACAGTTCTTGCACAAGAGTAGATAATTCGCTTACGTTTATTTTACGGGGGTTCTCCATTACTGGCTGTCCGTTTTTTCGCCGCTGTCCCCGTTCCAATCGCACAAAAAGTCAAGCAATGGTGGGGCAGGTGGCGTCGTATCCGTGACAAGCGGCGCTTCAGCGAACCAACCGCCTGGTATCTTGCCCGCGGCATCTTCTTCCGGAGGTGTTTGCGTTGGGCTTTCAGGCAATTCTGTATATGCATTCTCTTCGACCGGCAAATCAAGCGGCACTACGGGAATTTCAGGGATTGCGGCAGCAGGTTCCAATTCAGGCTCTGCAATAACAGGCGACACAATCGGAGCACTCTCCACAACACTCGGCGGCGCATAAGATACAGGAATAGTTTGCGGCGGCGCCGAAACATCTTCAACAGGTGGCGCGGAAGAATTATCCTCCGTTGACACATTGTCTTCTTCATCTATTTCCCGGAGAACTGGTCTGCCTTCCGCGTCAAATTCATACTGCTCGCTGCCGTCGGTTAGGTCAGGTACAAGCTTCTCTGCCATGCCGGAAAGGTCTGCCGAAACACCCCGAATCCGTCCAACCAGTTGCGTGATTGACTCGCTGAAATCCTGCGAAATGCGCGTCATATCCTCACCGAGGCCGTCAACCTCTGCAGCAGAGTTATGCATATTGTTTTGTGCGCGAGTTGCGATAATCTGCGCTGTTTCTTTTGCCCGGGCAATAATTTTTTCGGAATAAAGCAACGCATCCAAAATCAGCGTGCCAACCTGACCCTCAACATCCTTAACACGGTCCTGCCCGGCTTTTGCCTGATGAAACTGATTGCGCAAATCGTCCCTGTCTTGTTCAATAACGCTAATCTGCCTTTTCAGCTCTTCTTCGTTATCGAAAAAGCTATGCTCGCGGGCACGCGCCTGTTCAAGCTCTACGGTTAGGGCTTGTATCTGCGCGCGCATGGCAGGCACCTCTCGGCTACGCTGCTGCTGCTCACCTTGCAGGGTAAGAACTTGGTTTTGCAGATTTTCGATGTACGCGAGTACGTCCGATTTTTGAAAGCCGCCGAACAGCGCTGCCCTGAAATGTGATTCCTGTGCCATTGCTTAATCCCCCTTGTAAACGACCGCTCCGCTTGGCCGAAACTCTCCTATCCCAACGGTTCAGCGGTTTGATATACTCCCAAAAGACACTGAACTGCTGCAATAGAAAGCTTTCCAAAAGCTAACCACATTATCCTGCGTCTCCATTTATAATAGTACCAATATATTGTATCAGATTTTTCATCAAAAGACAAGGACTTTTTCTACTTCTGATGACAAATCTTGACTTTTTCCTCTTTTCCATAACCGAAGCGTACCACCTGATTTGCCGGCGTGTGGGACAATGTACACAATGCCGCCATAGCCGAAGGAGCGTACGCTATCAGTAAGCACGATATTTTCTGTATCAACCTGCACTGTTTTTTCCTTTTGCCAAAGAGAAAGATGCGCCTGCGGTGCTTCGCCGGACTCCAGCGCCACAGGGTGATGGAAAATACACACGCCAGTTTTCTCATCACCTTTGTAATCAAGGACATATTCCGCAATTTTTTCTTTTTTACCGTTCTGGATTCTGTGAAGTTCGCCAAGCGCCTTGCCGTCTGCGCTTGGCAGAACACACCAAATCGCGTCGCCCAAAATCCTTGTTTGCTGTGCGTCAATCTGCACTGCCTTACGCGGCGAGAGTATTTTGCCCTCTATCTCCTGCACATAGATATCTTGACGAGTTGTTTCGCCCTCCGCCAGCTTTATTTTGCGCTCCACAATACCATACAGGCTCATGCCTTCTGATGAAAAACAGAATGTTGTATTCGCTTTTTTATATTCGGAATCCAATTCAGAAAACTGTGTACCCTTGGACGACGGTACAACCAAGCACAGCCGCTCCTTGCCAAGCGCGGCAACCAGTTCCTTGCGCGCATCCGTAACAACGTCGGCAATATCCTCGCCTTTTGCACGCGTTGCATAATCGACAACATCCGTGTTCGTCGCCTGTGGCTCCCGCAGTACAGCCGCGACGCCGGGCGTTCCATTTTGTCGCTTGGCAAGGATGCTCCCCTCAGCAACGCTGCACAGATCACTGACGTTCTTGCCGTCCCAGACGCAAAGCATGTGGCGTGCCGGGAAGAAGCCCTTCTCACCCTCAAGTTCGTCCAAAGCATGGCGAATTCTATCCCGCACGAGCTTCTCTTCATATTTTTGCATAGCAAGGTCATAGCCGGGCGACCACAGCCCGAGAAGATTGAAATAATCTTCGCGCTTTGGCTCCTGAAGTGCCGCGTCAGCTTCGGCGTTCTTATCTTTAAGGATATCGCGCCAGGTTGTTGTTTTCTTGCCCTGCTGCAAGAAAAAGTACAAATTGCCGCCGGGGGTGTATTCCTTGAGGAGGTTGGCAAGTTGCTCGCTTTCCACACCGTTGGCAATTTCCGTAACTGTGCCAGAGCCTTGCTCCAATAAACAGAGCGTATTCGCAGTGCTGTCCGTCATTTTGCGCAGATAGAGCAGTTGTGGCGTGGTCTTTTTTGCGCCCTCGGCAAGGGTAACAAAGTCCACACTATTTTCAAGCATAACCGTATCGCCTTGCAGATTGCCGCGCCACAGCGCCTTGAAGCCAAACTGCGTTTTGGAATACCAGAATTCGTCTCCGTGCGCGGGGAGCCAAACCTCCTCCGCGTTCTCCGCAATTTTGCGGCTCTTTTTGCTTTTTTCCGTTAAAAAATAAAGCTCCTGTGCTCCGCTGACACTGTTTTTCTTAAAGAGTACAGTGTTGCCGTCCGCACTGCCAATCAGCCAATTGCTTATACCGTGCTCGCGCAGCTTTGGGGCTTTGCCGCTCCGCATACTGTAGAGGTCAAATGCGCTGCTGCCGTCTGCGGAAGGGGCGGTAAACCACCAAATTTGACCGTTTGTGCTCACAACGCTTTTGCATTCGGGAGTATAGCGGAGCATTTGAGACTTGCTCTTCTTTGCGGAACGATAGTAGGCAATGCCGCTTTTTAGGTAGATTGCACCATCACGCGCGGCGATATCGCGTTTTACCGTTTGTGAAACGCCAACGACCGCTGCAATGCCACCCGCCAAAATAGCCAGCATAAACAACAGCACAAAAATACGTTGTGCCTTCCCTTTGCTAAGGAAAGCTCGCAGATAGCGGAAAGCAGATCGTACCATTTTGATCCTCCTTAGGCAAGAGGTATTTTGTGACTTTAGATAAGTTGGCCTAATGATAATATATAGTAACACAAACTGGGCCGGATAGTCAAGGTTGTGACGCGCGTTAGCTTGTTTTTGCTATTTGTGCTCAAGGCTGCCCGCTAAATATCATGTCGGTGGCGTCCAAAAATGCTGTTTTATCATAAACGGATGGGAAAACAGTCGACAGGATGCTGTTTATGTGTGCTGCGGTTTTAGTGCCTGCAAGCATCTGAACGCCTAGTTGACAAATCCCTCGCAAGTATTGTATAATATTATGTAAGAAAAATAGGGGCATAGCTCAGTTGGTAGAGCAGCGGTCTCCAAAACCGCGTGCCGAGGGTTCAAGTCCTTCTGCCCCTGCCAGCCGGTAAAACCGGCAGCAAGGATGCGCACATAACATTGATAAATATTTTATGTTGTTGTCCCGCGCCACTTGCTTTTTTCACGAGAAAAACAAAGTGAGCAGAGAAAACACCGCGTTCTCAGTTTGTTTCGTGTAATATTGATCAGCTGGGAAGTCTGCCGCAGTGGATTTTCGTTATACTGATAATATATAAGCCAAAAATGAGATGCTCGGGAGGCCTATTGTGAAAAAATTCAAGCTCATTACTGCTATTTTACTAATTTGTGCGGTGTTGCTGACCGTTTTTGCAGCGTGTAAAGACAACTCTAATCCACAACCGGGTGATCCAACGCAGCCAACCACTAAGGTCAAGGTTGCTGTACTGAAAGGGCCTACGGGACTGGGCGCACTGCAAATTTTAGATACTCCTACCGAATACGATGTAACAGTTTGCGCTGCGCCAACCGAAATTCCCGGGTTGCTGACGGCAGGTGCGGCGGACTTTGCCGCGCTGCCGCTCAATCTTGCTGCGACGCTCTATAATAAGACGAATGGCGGCGTTGTTTTGCTCAACGTCAATACGCTTGGGGTGCTCTATCTGCTGGAGCGCGGCGGCGAAACGGTGAAATCCATTGCTGACCTGAAGGGCAAGACTGTGTATGTCTCCGGTCAGGGCGCAACGCCAGAATATGTACTGAATTATCTGCTTGAAAAAAATAAGCTTGACCCTAAAAAAGACGTAAAAATTGAATGGGTTGCCGACCACGCTGCTTTGAGCGCAAAGCTGCTTGCGGGCGAGGCTGGTATTGCCGTTTTGCCGGAGCCAAATGTATCCACAGTGATAAGCAAGGATGCTACGGTTCGAGTGGCGCTTGATTTGAACAAAGTGTGGTCTGATGCGACGGATGGCGGTAAGCTTGCTATGGGTTGTGTTGTTGTTCGCAAGGCATTCCTTAAAGATAACCCGGATGTGGTGAGCAAATTCGTTGAGGACTACGCCTCCAGTGTGCATTTTGTCAACGGAAATCCGGCACAGGCGGCTGTTTTGGCGGAAAAGTATGAAATTATCCCAGCAGCAGCAATTGCGCAAAAAGCGATTCCGAGTTGCCAGTTAGTGAACATAACAGGCAGCGATATGAAAAAAATTGCGCTGGAGAATTTGCAAGTGTTGTTTGACGCGGACGCAAAATCTGTGGGCGGTGCTTTGCCCAAGGATGCCTTCTGTTACGGTGTAAAGTGACGTCGTCTTTCAAAATGGGAAGAGCGCTCAAAAACTTGTCGTATATTTTCTTTCCCCGCAGATGCGTGCTCTGCGGGGAAGTTGTTTTACCACAGGACGAGCTTTGCGAACAATGTGCAGACTACCTTGAACACGCGCCAGCGCCTGCAACTTATAATGAGATTGTTGCACCATTTGCGTATTCCGGCGCTATCCGCGCAGCCTTGCATCAGTTTAAATTTAACGGTAACCTTGATTCAGTTCCGTTCTTTACAAAGCACATGGCTGACGCACTGCGCGGTTTAACTGATGGATTTGAGGCACTTTGTTTTGTCCCGCTTCATGCCACACGGCAAAAGTCACGCGGATATAACCAAAGCGAGGTATTGGCACGGGGCTTAGCACAAAGGCTTGGTCTGCCACTGCGCGGGGATTTACTTGTTCGTCTGCGTGATACACAAAGCCAGCGCGAATTTGACTACATGGGCCGGCAGAAAAATGTGTGCGGCGCATTCAGTGTTGCGGAGAACACAGGCTTGAATGGCTCGCGCCTGCTTTTAATTGACGACATTACAACAACCGGCGCAACACTGCGGGAGTGTATGGCCGTTTTGCTTGCGGCTGGTGCGACAGAGGTGATCGGCGCTGCTGTAGCGTCAACTCCGCTTTCTTGAATTAGAAACTATTTTACCTTATATAAAAACATCCCTGAAAGCACAGTGTTGCTAAATCCTGCGTGACATGATAGCATTGTCAGGTAGGAGGAACGACGATGGACAGAATGAACCATCAGGGGGAACACAGCAATCTGAAATGGTATGCTATAATTCTCTCACAATGGATAAAGGGATGCGGCTTGCAGTATATTATGGACCACGCTATACGGCAAAAACGGAACCGATAATAATTTATCCTTATACATTTTCAACCCCCCTTAGTTTCTACTCATTAAAAGAGACGGGTAAAATCACATTTTACTACCGTCCATCAAAGTTATATTTGTTTTTACTGCTCAAACAAACGCCTTACATAAAAACAACCCCAATATTTGGCCACATTCGCCCCAGAGGTCGCAAGCGAGAGAGAAGCATAGACCTCGACCGCCAGGGGCAACAGCAATTACTTTTGTGAAAAGAGAAGAAGAAGGAGCTTATCGGGATTAAGAGCAGCGATGAACATTTTCTTTTTGGGACCTATCCTGCCCCAGT
>JAIRYC010000037.1 GCA_031267965.1 Oscillospiraceae bacterium
TGGCAGGTCGGCGGCTACGCTAACCGCGGAGCCTCGTTCGCAATCGGGCGGAAATATACGCTGAACATGAATCACGCGGACACGCGCATTGTCATGTCCGGCACGGCGACCGTACCCAAGCTGACTTACAAGCCCGCCAACGTATGTATTCCACCACCTATTCCGTAATAAATCCAACGATAATGTGGCTCTATAGGGAACTCTTCAAATAATCCGCCGTCATCTAATTTTATGCTTCCCGGTTTGTATGTCGGAAGAGGCTTTGTTGTTACCATTACCGTTGTCGCTGTGACTAATGTGGTGGTCGTTAAATTTGAAGCTGAAGACATTGTTGTGTCGGTTGTTGGTTGGGTTGTGCTAATTGTTGTAGATTCAGAGGTTGTGTTCCCCCTGTTTGGCTGGTGCTGTTGCAGGCAACAAGCAAAACTACCAGAACAAGTAAAGTGATTAATGCAGTGAATTTCTTTATGATGTTTTCTCCACTGGATTTATGCGGAGGACAACACCGAGGTGCTGCCCTCCTTTTAATTTCTTATGACCTAAATTATATGCCTTTCTCACTCTATTCCACCTTGGATTGCATTTAGATTATTTTGCGACCTTTTGGATACTATCCAAGTATCAACAACGCCATCTGCAAAATTAAATGTAAGATAATTTTTTCCATCAAAATATTCAATAGCAGATCCAAAAACGGTTGTCGGGTTATTATATATGGAGATTACTTTTTCTTTTTCATCTCCAATACCTATTCCTAAATTTGTTTTTAGAGCACCTTCAAATACTACAATCTTGATCAATTCTTCACTATCCAGATCAAACGCAAAGCGCATTGAATCTGTTAAATAACTGTAATCATCGCTATTGCCACCAGAGTAAAAGCGTCCATTTTCATCTGCTCCCTCTGTTTTCAGTTTTATATCTTTCTTTTTTAAAATGTCTAGTAAAATTTTGCTTTTACTACCCATCTGCACTTCTTTCATTACATTAGTATCAATTTGTAGGAATTGACTACTCGTTGTAACCAAAACGACCGTTGTCGTTGCATTAGTCGAGGGAATAGAATAGTTTTTTTGTTCAGTCTCGCTTAATTGATTGGAAGTTAATTGAGACGGTTCAGTTTGTCCATTAGTTGCAGTATTGTTGCAAGCAGTGAATGCTGCAAAAACTACAAACAGTGCAGCAAAGCTTATAAGAATGCGTTTCATATTGATTGCTCCTTGTCTTTTAATAATAACCGTTTCGATTTGCGAATTGTTTAGGGTCATAAAAGAAAAGCGGATTAATATAAGTAGTCCATGAGGCGGCAGGCATAAGCCGTTGCAGTGGCAAAGCACCAAGTGCGGGGACAATGTGAAGGGTAATCTGCTGGTGGTAGGTTTTGCGTGTACCCGGCTTAACAGCACCCAGATATTCCTGCGTCCAAATACAAAGCCACTGCTCAATCGTCAGCCGTGTAGGTTCAACGTAGGTGCCATTTTCAAGTGCTGTAAGCGCTTGCCGCTTCTTTTTAATTACTTCTGCTTCAGTTTTGCCCATAAACACTCTTTTGAATTTGCTTGCCTGTGCCGGGGTTGTGCCCTACTGTAAAGCGCGCTTCCCAGCGTCCGTCCGCCCTGCGGCGGATACTGCCTTCTCCCCGTGGAGAACGCGTAGATTTACGGTACGTAGTTCTCCCTCCTAAGTAACCGTGTCCAAGCATTTGCAATTTTTCCCATGATGATATCATTATTTATGACAAAATACAAGTACAATCTACAAACTTCGACCGTTGGCAATATCTTTCTATATATTTTTTTGTAACAGGTTCCAATCTAAAAAGCGTTTTATATGAATTCATTTTTAACGCTTACGTGTAAAAAATAATTAACAAAAATTTTCGCCCTTTACAGATTTTTTTACTTTTAGATTGGGACTTTGCCGTCAAAGCTTTATTTCCGCAACAGAAACACAATATATGTACCTCTGTTTTGATTAGGGAATATATTCAAACTCAAATCCCGCCACATGAACGGTGTCGCCCTCCTTCAAGCCTAGGGAGAACAACTCATCCATAATGCCGCTGGTCTGCAGCACACGCTGGAAGTATTGCAGCGACTCATAGTCGTCCATGTCCACACGGTTGAGTAAACGCTGGAGCCACTGCGCCTCAACAAAATACCCGCCGTCCTCCTCGGAAGCCTCAAATTGACCGATTGCGATTTCTTTTTGCGGAACCGGCTCCGGTTCATATTGTTTTACAGGCGGCAGCGATGCCAGCGTTGCCGCAGCAGCATTTATCAGCTCCCGCGTACCCATTGCAATCGGCGCGCAAATCTCAAAGTATTGCAGATCCTTCCGCTTACAATATTCCCTCAGACGGGCAAGCTGTTCTTCGCTTGCTATATCAATTTTATTCGCCGCAACTATTTGCGGTAAATGAACCAAATCCGGGTGGAATGACGCAAGCTCTCCGTTGATTATTTCAAAGTCCTCTATTGGGTCGCGCTCCTCGCTGCCCGCCGCGTCAAGGACGTGAATCAGCATTCGGCAACGCTCCACATGACGCAAAAACGCATGTCCAAGCCCTGCGCCATCGCTTGCGCCCTCAATCAGGCCAGGGATATCCGCCATGACAAAGCTTGTCCCTTCGCCAAGCGAAACCACGCCAAGCACAGGTGAGAGCGTGGTAAAATGGTAATCACCCACAGTGGGCTTCGCCTGACTGACGGAACTGAGCAAGCTGCTCTTGCCCACGTTTGGAAAGCCCAGCAAACCAACGTCCGCAAGGAGCTTCAACTCAAGCATAACCTCCCAGCTTTCGCCCGGCGCGCCGCTTTTGGCAAAGCGCGGCGCTTGACGAACAGGTGTGGCAAAATGCGTGTTACCCCAGCCGCCGCGTCCGCCTTTTGCGAGCACAAATGGCTCCTTGCCGGACATATCCGCCATGACCGCGCCGCTTTCTGCCTCGCGCACAAGAGTGCCAACAGGTACGCGTATGATCAGATCCACGCCACTTTTGCCGCTGCGCCGCCCGGCTTCGCCGTTGTTGCCCCTCGCGGCTTTGTAGGAACGTTTGTAGCGGAAGTCCGCCAGCGTGGAAAGGCTGGAATCCGTTTGCAGGATGATGCTGCCGCCGCGCCCGCCGTCGCCGCCGTCGGGTCCGCCTGCCGCGACGTATTTTTCGCGGTGGAAGCTCACGGCGCCATCCCCGCCGGCGCCTGCTTGTACTTTGATCTTTGCTGTGTCAACAAACATAATATCTCCTTACTTTGTTAAGCAAACTACTTGAATCTTTATAGGCAATGTGGTATACTAAATTAAAATTACTGGAGGCGATTGCGCATGTCTGTTTTAGTCACCGGAGGAACCGGATACATTGGATCGCACACCGTGGCGGAGCTATTGGCAAAACGCTATTATGTTATTATACTAGATAATCTCTCGAACAGCAAGCGTGACGTTGTTGACAGCATTGAAAAAATCACCGGGCGAACACCGCAGTTTGTTGAAGGCGACATACGCGACAAGGCCTTGGTCGGGCGCATTTTGCAGGAAGAGCCTATTGAGGCGGTGATTCATTTTGCGGGCAGCAAGGCAGTCGGAGAGAGCGTCAGAATGCCGCTGGAATACTACCACAACAACGTTTATGGAACGATCTGTCTGTTGGAAACAATGCGTGACGCCGGCTGCAAGAGCATTGTGTTCAGTTCATCCGCAACCGTTTACGGCGGCGAAAATGTTTCTCCCCTGCGCGAGGATATGCCTGAAGGGCGCACAACCAACCCCTACGGCACAACCAAACTGACCATTGAGAAAATCTTGCGTGAGCTTTGTGTATCTGACCCCGAGTGGAGCGTAAGCCTTTTGCGTTACTTCAATCCAATCGGTGCGCACAAGAGCGGGCTTATCGGTGAATTCCCCAATGGCGAGCCGAATAACCTCATGCCATACATCACACAGGTGGCGGCAAAAAAACTGAAAAAACTCAAGGTTTTTGGCAGCGATTACAATACCCCGGACGGCACTGGTGTGCGTGATTACATCCACGTGGTAGATTTGGCAAAGGGACACATCCGTGCATTGGAGCGTGTACTTGGGCGCACTGGCTGCGAAACCTTTAATCTGGGCACAGGGCAGGGCTACAGCGTGCTTGAGATTGTCAAGAGCTTTGTGCGTGTTACCGGTCAAAAGGTTCCCTATGATATTGCGCCGCGCCGCGAGGGCGACATTGCAACTTGCTATTCCGACCCGTCACTTGCCGAAAAAGAACTTGGCTGGAAGGCCGAACTCGGGCTGGATGAGATGTGTGAAGATTCATGGCGCTGGGAAGAGCAATTGAACCAAGAGGCATAACAAGAGGCAAAGGTTGCTGTTGTCCATTCCCATTTAAATTTTGTAAAAGGTGATAGACATGATTCATTAACCAAGCCCTGAATCAAGCGTGAGGATTTGGGGGAAACACACACTAGTGTGATCACTTCACGCTCAAACTAAATTGAAAGGGCTTGGCATACAATACCGTACAGCTTTTGATGTACGGCTGTACGTAAGTTATGGTAAATGTCTTTATGGAAAAAACGATCCTTGTCGCCCTGGACTTGGGCTATTACGATATTGAAGCATCACTGGAGGAATTGACGGAGCTTGTCAAAACCGCCGGCGGTGAGGTTGCAGGAACGCTGGTACAAAAACGCGAGGCGCCTGACCGCGCGACATGCATTGGCTCAGGCAAGCTGGATGAATTGAAAGCGCTTGTTGAAAATGAGGAAGCAGAGCTTGTTGTCTTTGACCTAGAGCTTGCGCCTTCTCAATTACGCAACATTGAAGCCGAAACCGATGTGCGCGTAATTGACCGCACGATGCTGATACTTGATATCTTTGCCGGACGTGCCAAAAGCGCCGAGGGCAAATTGCAGGTGGAGTTGGCTCAGTTGCGCTATTCTATGCCGCGGCTGACAGGCAAGGGGATAGAGCTTTCGCGGCTTGGCGGCGGAATCGGCACGCGCGGCCCGGGAGAGAGCAAGCTTGAGAGCGATAAACGGCATATCAATCGACGCATACACGCGCTGCAGGAGGAACTGACTGAACTGACCGAACGGCGCGGCCGTCTGCGCGCACGGCGCAAAAAAGATGGCATAACCACCGTGGCGATTGTGGGCTATACAAACGCGGGAAAATCCACACTGCTCAACCGTTTGACGGATGCGGGTGTACCGGCGGAGGATAAGCTTTTTGCCACACTTGACCCTACTTCCCGCGCACTCACACTGCCGGATGGACGACAGATTTTGCTGATAGACACAGTTGGGCTGATCCGCCGATTGCCGCACCACCTGGTAGAGGCCTTCCGTTCAACGCTGGAGGAAGCGGCAGGCGCGTCGTTAATATTGCATGTATGCGACGCCTCCAGCCCGGAACTTGATGAGTATATCCGCGTGACAAATGATCTGCTTGATGCGCTGGGCGCTGGGCTGATCCCTCGGCTCTGCGTGTTAAACAAAAGCGATAAAGCCATACTCCACTGGGACTTGCCGCTGCCGGAAGATACGGTGCAAATTTCCGCGCTCAAAGGCGATGGTCTTGGTGATTTGCTGACGCGAATTGCTGAAAAGCTTCCGTCAACACGGCGGCTGGCACGGCTGTTGCTGCCATATTCAGATGGTTCGATGGCGGCAGCGCTGCGCAAGGAAGGCAGTGTTCGCAAGGAATCCTTCACTGAAGACGGGCTTTATATGGAGGTTGTGGCGGAAAACGTATTGCTGGAGCGAACGAAAGTTTATGAAATTTAAGGTTAGTTCACAGCAAGATATAAAAGCGCAAATTATTATATCATGCTTTGCGCTTTTATTTTAAATATCCATACAATGCGCCCGTAGCTCTGCTACACCGGAGCAACAACTCTCATTCTAACATGGCGATTACTTTGCTGGCAGCAGCTTCCGGCGCATAGCGTTCTGCAATGATCTTATATTGTTCCACAAAAAAATCTCGGTCAAAGGCAAGTGCTTGATAAAATTTTTCTACTAATTCTGCCGGGCTGTTAATCAATGGGAACGACCAGTTGTGCAACACCTCGTTCGCCCCGTCCGTAGGAGTCGTAAAAAGCAATTTGCCATTCAATGCTGCTTCTAAATATACCATGCCGAAAGACTGCGCACCCAGATTCAGCACAAAATCTGCTTCACGAATTTCCACAATGGGCTGTAGCGTCCTGCCGCAACAAAGAATCTGCTCATTTAAATTCCGGCGCTTCAATTCTTCTTTAAAATAGCGGATAGCCTCACCAGAACCAAATATTTTAAGCACGATATTTTTAATACCGTTTGCCTTTAAATATTCACCGTAGGAAAAAATCTGCCGGATGTCCTCCAGGCGGTCTTTGGAAAGACGCGTGAGCATAATTCCGTAATAAACGGGCTTTTCCTCTAAAGCGCGAACATCGTCCAGCGGAAGCAGAACGCGGCTTTCCACCGTATTTCCCGTAATGGCATATTGGTCATAATGCTCATAGCCAAAAGAATCCCGAATCGACTGCCGTGCGGCTTCTGTTACAAACAACGCTTTGCTTAAGCGCACCTGCTTGAGCGCGTCAAGCACATCCGGAAAAGTTTGAGGTATCGCTTCTGCTCTGGAGTGAAAATAAAACAGTTTATTTTTTAGAAAAGGCGAGTGCGCTTTATATAACGGCAAATGTAGGGTTTCCCGTGTGGAGATGACGGTACAGCTTTTTGTGTGTTTTAAAAAACGGCGCAGTGCAATGCCAACATAGGGAATCAAGTACTCCGCATTTAGATCCAATATCAAATCTCCGAAAAATACTTTTGGAATTAACAGGTATTTCAACCATTCCTTTGGACTCTTGGAGCGCTCTGTATAGAGTGCGTGCACGGTTAATGCGTTTGGCGCACGATAAGCTTGGTTGCGCTTCAGCGAGAGTAGCTGTACCATATAGCCTTGGTGCAAAAGCGCCTCCGCCAGTGCTTTAGTAGCGGAAACCGTACCACCAACGCCGAAGAAATTGTATCCCAAAAAAGTGATTTTATTTTGGGCCATCCAAGCAAAATCTTGGTACATGCGGTCAATGTGCTCTCCGTTGACAATGGCGTCGTAGTCAATTTGCGCTGGAGTGCGGGCAGCAAAAAACGGATTCAACGCATGGTTTTCTTCTAGCAGGGCATCAATCAACTGGTTTTGGGTGGTCAGGTTTACTTCGTCTAATTCTTGCCATGTGCAAAAAAAGGAACGCATTTCCGAGTACTGCTCCAAATCCGGCTGGAACAGCAGCACCGGTTTTCCCAAAAAAGTAAAGTCAAACCCTACGGAAGAATAGTCGGTTACCATTAAATCAGCGTTGACCAGTTCGTCCATAACGTCTATTTGGTTTGCTACTGCCAACTGAATGTTTGGGCAAAGCCGAACGTTGCCAAGACTGTGAAGCAATGCTTTCTCCATAAATGGATGGGTACACACCCGCAAAGTGGACCCCGTCGCCTCCAAATGTTGTACTAAACGCGGATCGGTAAGCACGCCCTCAACCATTTGCATAAATTCAGGGTTTGGCGCATGGTTTTTAAAATAATCCCGCCAAGTTAAAAACCACAGAATCTGCTTTGAGCCGCCGGACGATTTTGGCGGCTTGGTTCGATTACGACGCACCAATTCCTGATAGCGCGGATGAAAGATGCCGCGATAAATCTGGTAAGGCTGAAAATTGTGCTCCTCTAAAAGGTTAGGGATGATTTTCTCATTATAAATAACGAAACGGAAAAGGTTATTGTTATAGGACTTTCCCGTGTAGCCAAATCTTTTGATACCCGATGTCCCGTGCTGCAAATACACCAGCGGCTTCTTAATCTGGCCGCCAAGGTGATCCGGCCGGATATCCTTGAAGCTGAGGGTTACAAAAAACATATCCGCCGCCCGGTAAAGGCAGTGGTGCTTAAGGGAGTTGCGCCATATCACCCAGCTCTGCTTTTCCTGCGGCAGACTGCGCACCAATGCACGGTTCCTCTTGGTGCGGGATAATATCAGGTATTTCTGTATGCCGTCATTCCGACCGGCCACATGCTTCCAAAAATAAAACGAGTTATTGTTTGCGGTAGCGCCAAGGTTCTCTCCAAAAAGCCAAACCAGTGCGTCAGCACAGTGGGCAGATTGGTATATCTGCGCCAAAAGCGCAATGACCGCTTGGCAACTGCCTTTTATGATTGTTCGCATGAATTTGTAAATTTTTTTTGCGATCTTGCGTGAGTTTTTCAGCGGTTTTCGATTCAGTCTGCGTGCATTGCGCATATAGCGTATTATTTTATCTAAAAGTTTTCGAATGCGCCTCTTCATCTTTGAACACCCAATCCTATAAAATTGATTAGTCATTATATCATGTCACATATAAAAAGTCAATGATATAGACCTCGACCGCCAGGGGCAACAGCAATTACTTTTGTGAAAAGAGAAGAAGAAGGAGCTTATCGGGATTAAGAGCAGCGATGAACATTTTCTTTTTGGGACCTATCCTGCCCCAGT
>JAIRYC010000045.1 GCA_031267965.1 Oscillospiraceae bacterium
ATTTTGTCTGCGTTTCTCATGAAAAATGGGTCGCCCCTCATTTCCGGGTCGTTAACATATACGGCCATGGCCATGGGTATCATGCCTTCTTGGTGGTCGTTATATCCGTCAAACGGTATCCAAAAGCCGTCGTTATCTAGATTTTCGTAGTAATATCCGCACTCTGCTCCAATCGAAATCGGTCCATAGTTACCTTTCCAAAGCCATATGCGACGGTTTTCGCCGTCAACGTTGAAATTAAACTTATCATCCTCAATAACAAACCAAACAACAGGCGCGGCGCGGTTATAAAGCTCATGGTACTCCATAATCGAAAACGGGCTGTCAGTTTCGGTGTACCACAGCTGTTCGTTTTCATCGTAGCCGTAGCCGATACTGTCGAGGACGATTGCAATCAACCGGCCAAGATTGGAGTATTCGTGATTGTTGTTGGTCATGATCGTGTTGATACCGTCAAAAATGTACTCCGAAACAGCACTGGTAAGTCCATTTCCAATCGCGGTTCCAATCTCTCCCAAGGCAAAGACTGCTCCGCTTAAAACCCCGCCGTTGATTAGCCCTGCCAGGCCATGGAGCGCAGGCCCCAATACTGTGGAAAATGGCAGATTCATGTACCAATTATTTTCAACAATATTTACCAAACCTGCCAATTGCGCTTGCCAGTTCGTGTAAAGATTGGTAAACGTGTCATGGAGGGTGAGAAATTCCGCCGCCTGCGATAATTGGGTCTGGAGGTTGTGCAACAACCAAACCGCGCCTTGGCAGAACTGAGTCACAAGGAAATTCCCCACATTCCCGAGCCATGACTGCCCGCTCTCATCCCTCAAAATGACCGGATTATTGCCGCAGTAAGTCCACAAATTCACCGCGTGGATATTCTGCGCCACTTGCAGCGCAACGTCAATGTCGTCGGGGCTAATCCAGCGCCCCCACTGCGGGTTGTAGTAGCGGCTCTGGCAGTAGTATAACCCTGTTTCGGCGTCCCAAACATAGCCGCGGTAGCGCAGCGGATTCAGTTCGGCCAAGGCGGCGGCGTAATTTCCATCCTGTTCCACGGCAAGCGGCGCACCCCATACATCATACGCATATTGCGCAATTTGTGTGCCCGCGCTGTCCACAACGCCCAGAATGTCACCCTGCAAATTCTTGAGATACCAATACACATCCGCACCGTTATGCACAAAACCAATCGGCGCACCGGTTTTGTCGTAGATAAAGTACAGCGTATCCGTTCCGTCTGTCTGCCCAACCAGCTTGCCCTCGTGCCAAGTGTAACGGGTTTTCACACTATTGACGGTTTTGCTCGTGCGCAGGCCGCTCAGGTCATAGTCAAACTCAGCGTCATTAAAGGCGGCAAGTTGTTTCCCGCGCCAAGCCAGCGTATTGCCGCCGTAGCTGACGGGGTTGCCGATTTCATCGTAGGCAATGGCTTCGCCGCCCACGCTCACAAGCTTATCTTTCCACGTTGAGTCATAGGTATACACAATCACCGTACCGTCCGGCAGTGTCTTGCTCACCACATTACCGAGTTTGTTGTATGCCCATGCGGTCGTGCCGTTCGCCGTGGTCTCGCCCGTCAGTTGCCCCGCCGCGTCGTAGGTGTAACCAACGCTCTCGTTGCCTGTTGTGACCGACGTGATATTTCCCTTGCTGTCATACGTATAAGCGAAGCTTTGCAGCGTGTCGCCCGCAACTTTGTTGGTCAGACCCGCCACAAGTTTTGTCGCCCGGCTGCCGGGCATGGTGAGATAGTCATAAGTGTTTTGTATTTTTATCGCGCCTGCGTTGACCTGATTTTCAAGTACGCGCTCAAAATAATCCACTTTTTGCACATTCGAGTACTCGGCAGGTCCGACCGCATTGATCACAAAAGTGGAAATACCATGCTCATTTTCATAATCACGCAGAGCCTTTTCTTCGGGAGAGAGCGTATCATACGCCGCAACGTCGCCCTTTGTGCGTGTATAAACCTGCCCAAAGTAATTTTCTGCGCTTTCATTTTTGCTGTAAATGAGTGAATGATCAATTGATGAGCGCACCTCAACACTGTCGTTTGTCACCCGGGCAATCGTGTATGCCAATGTATCTGTCACGCTTTCAAGCACTCCGTTTTTGTACCCAAAGATATACTCAGGGGCGGCATTTCCCAAAACAGAAATTCCCGTTATCTGCTTTGTTTCTGAATCAAAAATATACTGGATCGTTTGACCGTTCGCATATGTTATTGAATTCAAAACTGAACGGTTATTTGCGCTGTATCCATAAGTGATGAGGTTTGCTGTACCTACCTTGACAGAGTTTCGATTTCCCCAGATGTCATACTCAAAGTTATATGTGAGTCCATTGTGAGATATTGACTTAATTTTATCATGTTCAAAGTTATATTCATTTCTGTAAGCCGTGCCGTCCGTAAGCCCACTAATTTCCTGCTGAACACTTGCCAAAAGTCCCAGTGGGTTGTAGCCATATACAACAGGCTCCACGGTGGCAGCACTCGGTTTTTCGCTCGCTTGCAGGATGGTTTCCAGCGTGAGGTCGTCGAGATAAACCGTGCCAATGCCGTCAAGCCGTGCCTTAACGCGCAGAGAAACTGCGTCCTCCGGCATCGTCGCCGTAACGGAAATTTGTTCCCAGTCTGCGCCGCTTGTTTTGCGTCCGCCAACAACGCTGGCACTGATTTGAACTTCATCAGCGTCAAAAAACTCAATCACCATCGCCACGCCAAGCCCATTGACCGCGTTGCTGGGCATTTTCACCCAGCCGGAAAGCTTGTAGGTTTCGCTGGGAAGAACACTGCCGACAGTCTGGGCAATCGCCGCGCTGTCGCTGCCTGTTTGCGTAAGATTATAGCCAAAGGTCTCCGTTCTTGCCGCGCTTTCCGATCGGGCAAGAACGCCGCCGCTGCTTTCCCATTCAAACGCTTGATTTGCGTTTTCAACGGCTTCATCGTTCACAATGCTGAAATCTGCCTGTTCAAAACCGCTGTTGAGCAGCAGATTAACGCCCGTTTCCGCGACAGAATTTTGCACACCCGAGTTCACAGACTGCAGCAACCCTGTATTCTCATCGTAGTTACGCGTGGTCGTGTCACCCGTCGCGTCAATGGTTTTGGTTTTGTTGCCAAGCGTGTCGAATTGTTCAAATTCGTATAGTGTTTCAAAGCCGTTTGTTTTGCGCGTGCCAAAAGCGCTTTGCGCGGCGGAAGTGTTTTTCTGCTCTCCTGCGTTCGCAGGTGTGTCTGCCTGTCCGATGAGTTCTTGCCGCTCATCGTTTGTTGCGGGCGTTTCTTCAACATCGCCCGCCTTACTATACAACTGTACCTGCAGGCCGTCGAAATATGCGGTTCCGGCCTGATTATTGTACGGCATAACAATGTCAAGGTATGGCGCATCCGCAGGCAGTTCAACAAGCGTTTGCAGGTACTGCCAGTTCGGATTATACACATCAAAGGCAACGTTGCTGTTTGTGATTTTTGTGCCGTTCGCCTTTACATAAAACCCGAATGTACACAGATTACTTGTTGTCGGCAGCGCCCCCGTGGTTTTTGCCCACAAACCCACAAGGTATTTATCTCCCGCTTTTGCCGATACCGGAACACTTGACATTGCATAAAAGTCGCTTCCATTGCCGATAAGCTTTAATGCTTTGCCGTCAAGCTTATTGTCGCGGAAGTTCGCCGATGTATTTGCTTCCGTGACAGGGTTCGCGGAGTAACTGACCATGCCCGTAAGAACAATTCGCGTATCGGAATGATTCATATTTAACGTATACTGCCGACCGATGGCATACATTGCGCTCCTGCTCACATAGCATCCAACCTGCCAGTCGTTATCTTCATTCGGGGTTCGTGCACTATTATAGCCGCTAAGCGTGTAACTGCGGCTGTGAGTGCCTTGTTGTCCTACAACCTTGCTGGTTTCTTCATGCACGGCGGTATAGGCTGATCCCTGCCCCCATGTTGTTGGGAAATCTTTTTTGTAATAGGCACTATCTGTGGTACTGTTAAGGCTTGTGCTGCCTCCCCAGGTTGAGCGCACATAAAACGTAGCTTTTGACGCATCCCAACTCGCTACATTTCCATACTGTGACTGCAATGCGGCACTTATTGCGTTTTTAACATCGCTGCCCTTGACTGCTACGTGCTGCCATGCGCTGTTGGCTCCATAAAACAGGTTGCCCGTGCAATAACTCTCAAAATTTCCGCCCGTCGTCCAGGACGACGACCCATTATTCGCTGCATTGCCGCCGCTCGTACTTGCAGCTACCTGACGTTTATTTAACGAAGCAACGGGAATCGTGACAGTGTACGGCACAGTGATTACGGCGCCGCTCTGCGAAAAATCACTGTCGTTCGCGTAATTATACACACCGGCAGTATTTCCTCTTTCAACCTGCACCGCATCAAAATAAACATCGCCTGTCGCGCCAATTATCCAGATGAAAGCCTGAAACCACTCGCCGATATCGTTCGGGACTTGGACAGTTTTTGAAACACGCGTCCAATCTTCAGCTAATGTGATCGGCTCGCTTGCCAAATCGACGATTTCGCCATTGGTTTTGATGTAACGATACCCAACATAAGCCCCGCCGGTTGTAACGCTGAGTTCAGTTGGAATTTTAATAAATGCAGAAATAGTCACATCTTCTCCGGAAGCCAGGTTATTCAACGTTTGATTGAAGCCCGCACCGCCGCTAGCCACATCATTTCTTAAGTGAAAGACCCTGTTACCGGCAGGCGCATCACTATGGGCAATCATTTCCTTTGCGCCTGTGCCGCCGTTCCAGAAAAAATGTCCCCATGCAGGATTGTCATATTCTGCGCTGTGGTTAACAAGCAAGTTCGCAGATGCTGCTCCTGTTCCGGTTGTGCCAAGGTAAATCCCCCTCTTTTTGTCGCCGCCCTGATCTGTCTCTTTTTTATATACATCAGCAGAGTACTGCCCGTTTTTATCAATCACGCAAATCGTACGTCCGAAAATATCAAACTGTTTGCGGAGCGTGTTTCCTTTGTTGTCCGTGAAGATGTTCTGATGCTCATTGCTGCGCGTGATTGTCAGCGAATTGCCTAGTGTACTGCCCGAAAACTCCTGTACGCTTGTAACGCGGACTCCGCTGAGATTCAGCTTGATTTTATAATCGTCAACGTCTGTCAACTGGACAAAACTCGTGTCATAGCTATAGCTGGCGCCTTCACCGTCCGGATACATCACGCCGATGAGATTTCCCGCCGAATCATAGGAATAATTCATAGCCAGCGGCGTGGTTCCGTTAGCGGTTATCGGCTGATTATCCGCGTTTTTCACGGTAATATTCGTGAGCATATTGTTTGTGTAAGTGAACACATATTTTCGCTCATTGCCATCTGTTATCTGACTGATTTTTGCTGTGCCAGAATCGTATGATATTGTAATTTTGTCATTTTCATTCAGCGGCGATTCAATATGTTCCAATAGACCGGATGCATTGAATTTGTGGATTCCAGTAGACCCAATAAGCTCAATATTGGTCACATTGGCGCCGGAAACGGGTACCCAAAGGCAGCTTGACGCGTTTTCTTCCGTTAAAAATTCTGGAACATACTTAGTTTTTGTGTTGTCATCATTTTTAGTAGTAGTCTCTATGTAGCGCGTAACCTCGCCTTTTGCCCCTGTGTATTCCCAGTAATTTACGCCGCTGTCTACAACAAATGCCAAAGACTGGTTATAGTTGATTTTCCAGCCGTTGCCGTAAGGGTGGTTTATGGTGGTATTTAGCTGCGTATTGAGCGTGTTGCTGTTCCATGTTTGCCAGTATGAGCGCGAAATACTTACAGGCATTTTGCCGCTGTTTATACTGATTTCACTGCGTTCAAGCTGTGCCGTGCGGAAGAAGTCGTTAACATATGCAACGCCCGCTCGACCCGCGTCAAAACTCTCGTAACTGAACCAAGACTCCATACCGTAGGAGGAGAGGTATTGCACGGTAAAATATGGCCGCACACCGGCGTTGCTACTATTCAAGGTGTAAAACGATGCATACTGAACTCCGTTATTTTCGTTCGCCGAGGCAAACATAATATTCATTTGTGTTCGCCCTGTAGCGTAATGCTCTTGGAACATTTTCGTAACGTCAAACTTATAGTTAGTCTCGCTACTCAATCTTACGGAATCAAGCACCGGACTGGAAAGGTAGGAATTTTTCGCCTGAGGAAAGGGTTGATTGCTCCAGGTGACTACTTCGCCCGTGTGCGCTAAAATCCAACTGAGCGGCACTTCATAAGCATTTACAGTAAAATCCGAGCCGTGCGTTGCTTCCCTGCGAAGGCTAAATGTGCCATTGAGGATTGTGCTGTTTTCTGGTAAGTTCGGCAATTTAAACATAACGAATGAGCGCGCCCAAGCTTCCGGGTCCTCACGATGTCCAACGGTCATTTGGTGTAGGTTTTGATTCCCCGATTCATATGAAATCGGAATCAACAGGCTTCTGTCGACAAAATTTGAAATATATGTATCGCCATATTCCGTTTCATCCGAAAAAATGGTTGTCAATGTTGGATCCAGCACCACAGGGAACAAACGCTCCTCAGCATTAATCCAATCACTGTCAATGTTGATGGTCAAAATATATTTTCCTTCAATTTTCTCAAGCTTTTGCGTAGCGACGCCATATTTTCCGAGCGCGTCATAAGCATACGGCGCACGGATTACAAACGCGGCGGTTTCGCCGTCAAAAAGCAAAATACTACCGTCTTTCTGCGGTTCCGGGCGCAAAGCGCCAATTTCAAGATCAAATTTATATGTATAATTTTCACGCGGTGCACTGATAGCAATATTTTCTTTAATTTCTCCGCTGTTGACAATATATTCAAAAATTGTTTCCGGCAAGAGATTGTCATATTTTACTGCGGACGAAAGATTTTTCAACTCAGTTTTTTCGGCGTTTTTCTGTTCAATTTCTAATTTTTTGTCTTCTGAAGCATCTTTTGCCAAGGTGCCTTTTTCGTCCTTTGCAGTCGCCTGAATCTTCTCTTTTTTGAGTTCTGCCAAAAATTCGGATTCATCAAGACCTTTTCCCACAATTTTTGCTTTCAGCCCAGCCTCTTCCTGAATTTCTTTTGACGGCAATTTGTCAACATCAATTCTGTCAACTTTTGCATTTTGCGCAACGCCTTCATTTTCTGCACTCAAAGCAAAAGCCACACTTAAACCGTCCTTGGCAAGTGTGGCTTTTTGTCCATTTGCAAAACTCTCAGGCAACATAACTTTCGAGGAACCCTCGGTGGTTTCCAGCGTTTTTTTGCCATTAGCCGTCTTTTCAGTTAATGTATTATCAATGTCTTTCCACTTGCCGTTGTCATCTTTATAGTGAACAGCTTGTGAGTACATCATAGCCTGATTCGTTCCGTCAGACAGCCGGAAATACTTTGTGTTTTCCGTTCGCAGCGAAACTTCTTCACTCACGATTTCCGCAGGGAGTTCCTCCACAATTTCAACGTTGTTTTCTTCATTTTGCTGTTCGGTTACCGTTACGGTTGTGTTGTCCGGCAACGCAAACACGCTGATTTGAACAATGCCGATGAATGTTGCGATGGTTAAGATGATTGCGAGAATTTGCCTGAAAGTTTTGCTTTTCATTTTGTCTTCTCTCTAAGAATTATTTTTTGATGTGTGAACACATCTAATTTCCTGTCTAATATAACGACACAACAGATACGCGTGTGACATAACCCCGCCGTGGAAATTTATCACTCTGTGATTTTTAGCCAATTTTAATTTTGAACACTATTGTACCACCACATTTGCCAAAAGTCAAGCCAAATTTTCAGCAAAATAACAAAAAATCGACCTAGCAGACAAAAACAACAGCAAAATCACCAAAGACAAAGGAAAAATAAGGCAGGAGCAGTAAGCCCCCTGCCGCATAGTTTTTCACCCAAACCACGCCAACGGATTTACCCGCTCTCCATTAAAATTGAGTTTCCCAGTGCAAGTGCGGAGCAGTAGATTTCCCCGTGTTCCCAACCCACCCGACCACCTGCCCCTGCAAGACATTTTGACCAACCGCAACGCAGATTTTCGAGCAGTGCGCATACAAAGTTTCTTTTTTATCTCCGTGGTCGAGTTTGACAAAATAGCCCCAACCGTTGCCCAATGGATCTGCTGAATTCGCCTCAATCACCGTTCCGTCCGCAGCAGCGAGGATGGGCGTACCCTCCGGCGCGCCAAAATCCGCGCCGCCGTGAAACGCCGTTTCGGCAGTAACCGGATCAATTCTCGTGCCGAAATTTGAGGTCGCGGCGCAGTCAAATTCAAGCGGAAAGGCGAAAATGTCTATCGACTTGCGCGTGCTTTTTGTTTGGATTATCTCAATTTCATGCAACTCAAAGCCATCGCCGATATGCTCGAAATCCCCGCCGCCGAGAATGGTAAACAGCATTCCGATCATGCAAATGACGATAATGATCACCACGGAAACCCAGTCACCCGACGCGATTGCGGAAATAAAAGCCTTGGTTCCCTCAACAACGGCTTTGCCTCGAAATGGTTCGTGCGATAGTGCACCAAGCGGCGCATATCCCGTTTATGTTGGCGCATTTTGGGCGGTGGGGGTTGCATAGCTGGACGGATGAGGCAAAACGCGGGCAAGGTTCGAATCCTTCCCTAATTTTTGGTTTTTGCCCCGCGAAAACCGAAAGACCCCATAAAACGGGGACTTCCGGTGGCTTGATTTTGTATCAAACCTGCATACGACACTTGGTCCGCCCGGAGGGATTTGAACCCCCGTCCTTCAGAATCGGAATCTGCTGCGATATCCAGCTTCGCCACGGGCGGATGTTGACGGGAAATATTATAGCATAATTGGGGTGTGGGTGCAAGGGGGATTTTTGCCGCCGCAGTTGCAGATGGCAGAAGGCTTGCGCTTTACGCAAATTTATTGTATACTCGACAAAATTTGCAACAATTTGCGGCAAAGAATATGAAAAATGGATTGACTGCGGATTTTTTGGAATGAGAATTGGGAAACCTTGCTTGGAAGTGTTATCGCAACACTTTCGTTATTGTTTGGCATTATGAAATAGATTATTGCTCGGCACGACAAAAAGCGGAAGCAAGAGGACGAGAAAAAGCCTGAGCCGCCCGCTCAGCCGATAAATATAACCAACGTTATTCGCAACAACGGCAGTGCCCCACCCACTGAACCGACGGAACCTGCCCTGCAAAGCACGCTGCCCAAAACACAAAACCTTGCCTGCCGCCGCAGCAAAATCTTTAAGGCACACCTCAACTACCAAAAGGCGAATGCATATAGAATTGGCGGAGTATAAAAGTGCTTCGAGCTGCTTTTTAGAAGCCAAAGCGATTTTTACAGACCCATTAGATAAGGCGGTAATGTATCATAACTATGCATATATTTATGACGATTTGGGTAAATTTGAGCGTGCGCTGTTTTACTACGAAAAAGCGCAGAGAATTATTGAGAAAATCTTTGGAACAGACTGCCTGGCAGTTGGAAAGATGTATAACAATATATAGGCATTGCGTATAGAAAACAAGGCGTTTACGAGCGAACTCTGATATACTACAAAAAAGCATTGAATATCTATGAAGAAACCTTTGGAGCAGAACACCCAAATACCATTTTAATTATGAACAATCTGCGCTTGTTGCACAAAGACACGAGAATGGCTGAACCGTTTGAGGAATGGTTGGTAACTATCTCAGGGGAAGGAGCACTTCCCAAACGCCCCGCCCCGTAGTGAGAACCCCACCCGTACGTGGCAAAAAACGACGGCAAGGGGTTGACATGAGGCGCAAATTGTGGTATATTATTCAGGCAACCCAAAACCGGGCCGGCAAAATCTGACACGGCGGCGGGACGCAAAAATGGACGAATCCACG
>JAIRYC010000006.1 GCA_031267965.1 Oscillospiraceae bacterium
TTTGGAATACGATAGCCGTTTTCGAGGCGGTACGTCCCGCCCATTTGCTCAAATAAGGATTTCATCATCATTTCTCCAATCAGTTTTAGTATTTGCTACAAATACCGTGTCCCGACTGCGTTCTAATTTTTTGATGATACTTCCTTATCGCAAGACCCTTTTTGAGCGGGTTTCAGCGTATTAGAGGATGTTGTGCGACACTGTACAAAAATGAGCCGACTCTAATCCTAAGCCGAAGGCCCCCCAGTTCGAACCTGGGCGGGCATGCCAAACGCCGTGAAGTCAAGGATTTTATGGCGTTTTTCTTCTTCGCGGGAACGTCTACAGGTTATGTAAGTTGTTACCGATTTGCAAGAGCTGATTCACAGCGTTGCTTAGCTAGACGCATTGCGTTGCCGCGCTGTGCCGCTTTTTATGCGCTCAATCAATTTTTCCAACAGCCGCATGAGCAAGGCGGTGATCGGATCAGTCACAAAAGACAACGCTATCCCGCTGATGAAAATTCCGACGGTGCACAATATCCCCCAACCAGCGATGTAAATAGAGCGACTAAATCGTGCGCCGTTCAACAACTCTTTCCAAATATACATATGAAAAGACGGCGCACTCTGAAGCAGATAAACTGTAAATGTTCCGGCCGCAATTTTAGCAATGACACGGCTTGTCCGTTCCCGAATCTTAAGATCCCAGTGCACAAAGAAAAGGAAAATTGGTAGGCTGATAAAGAACACCAGCGGACTTGGATCCGTACGTACCAGCGTATTTTCGTTCCAGCCATGTTCTTTAATGAGCGCCTGGTATAGATAACCGTCTGGATCTAACGATCGCAAAAACAAGTGAATCCCTATGGCGATAAGCACCAACAAAGAAAAAATCGCCACAAGCTTCCAACGTTTAATGTTGCGCAGTGTGTCGCCAAAGCGGCGGATATATCCACCGACGGCATAGAGAAAGAGAAGATACACCGGGAACGAAAAGGTCATGCCGTCTCTGCGATAAATCATTGGCCAGACAGAGAGCACAAGGAAAGCGATGAGCAACGCACGGCCATATTGCTTGCGCGTCAGTCCCTGCAAAAACGGATTCAAGATCGGAAGAGCCAAGTACATCAGAATATACGCCGTCACAAACCAATATTGCCCGAAAATTGCAGGCAGTGCGCGGTGCAAGATCGTTGGAAAATTCACGACTGGGTCGCCAAGCTGAAAAATTATCTGGACCATATAAATCAGCAATAACACCAGAGAAGTCTTAATAGCCAGATTCGCGATGGCCTGCCACTTTGTGGTGGATTGCACCATAAAATAGCCCGTAATATACACAAAGAGGCACACGCCAACCTTGCCAAACATACTCAAAAAGAACACAGTTAGTTCCGGTGTAGAGTAGCCTGGTTTGAATGTCCAGCCGCTGTAAATACTGTAGTGGTGAATAACAATTAAAAAAATACTGAGAATACGAAGCAGTTCAATATTGGCATTGCGTACGGGCTTGCGTTTTGGCAAGCGATTTTCATTATTTTGCTCATTTTTCATGTATGTTCCCCTAATTTCTAATTTTCAGATAGAAAGTATAACAGATTCCTGCAATGATTGCAACAAATATTTCAATTTTTTAGCGCTACTTTAAATCTCATCAAATAAAACGAAAGCTCCCGCGATTCTCTCCGCAGAAGCCTTGTTTCGTCGCTCAGAGGTTTGTTACACAAACAGTGTTTTAATCGCCCCAAAGGGAGCAATCAGCCAATCAATAAGATCCTCAAACAGTCCGAGGACTTTCTGCCACACTTGATAAATCTTATACCCAAAATCATAAATCCCTCCGCGCGTTTGCAGGTTGCTAAACGCAGTCTTAAGGTCAACAAGCGCGGTGTCAATGTCATCCTGCGTAATGGTCAAGGGATCAAGATTTTCGTTTTCTTCGTTTTCATAGTAGTAATACTCGTAATCCCAGATGGTGTATAGGATATCGCGGGCAGCGTACCATGCCCCTTGGAAGGCGTTCCAGCTTTCCGTGGTGTAGCGCCATTCTGTGTAGTCGTAAAGATGGTAGTCCCAGAATACGGCGTCATCAAGGTCGTAGTAATCCAGGTCATCACCAGGATAGCCGGGACGACTCGAGCTTGTTCCGTCAAAGGTAAAGGTTATCTCATCGCTGAATGTCTGTCTGCCCAGCGTTGCGGTAACGGCAACCTTGTACTCCTCACCTACTGTCAGGGAGTAAAACTCAATATAACTGCCCGAAACCCGCACATTATTTATGGGAAGCAGGTTGCCGGCGGCGTCATAGAGTGACCAAGTGTATTTTACCGGGCCGTCCAAATCGTCCTCGGGGGTTGTGTTGACGTAGAAGTCAATCTCCCAAGAATCGTGATAGCCGGTTTTAATCTCAATGCCATCCAGCGGCGCGGCAAAAGCCGAAACTGCACCAAGGGAAACCAGCGTCAGCACGGCAAGCAAAACTGCCAACAGACGTTTTACAAAACGAGTTTGCTTCATGATAAATCCTCCTTAGTTTATCGTATGAAATTACTTCCAGTAGCTGCCGTCAAGTAGACTGACCAGAACCCAGAACGGATGCCAAATCCACTCGTTAATGTCGTCGCCGGCCCAGTAAATTTGGCGGAAGAAATTGAAAACCTTAAACAGCATCTCTGTGAAAACATTTTTGCTCTTCAGGTTATGAAAAGCGTTGATGAGCGCGGTTGCGGTGTCGTCAAGCTGTGCCTGGGTAACGCCATCAAAATTCTCATCATACCATACCTTCTCCCAAAGCGCGATTGCGGCATCATCAGCTTTGATGTAGGCATTCCAGCTTTCAGTGCTGTAGCGCCAGGAAAGCAGATTGTCGGCTTCGCTGTAATAAGAGTCACCATAGGAACGGCTGTAGGCGTGCACTGCGTCATACAGCAAATCAATTGACAAATAGTCAGGATACTCATCGTCATCATCATTGCCAGTCAGGGTAAAGGCTTGCTGCGTGTCTACGGTAATATTGTCCACGGTGACCTTAACAACAATTGTGTAGTCGCCGGGCACAAGATTATAAACGTAGAAGTACCCTGAGAAAATGCCGTAGCAATCCGGCGTAATCTCTTGGTCGGCACTGTCTAAGAGTGTCCACTTGTAGCTTACGTCGTCATCCAAATTATCGGCGCGCGGGAATGTTCTTGCGGAGAATTCAGCTGAATCCGTGCCAACGTAGCAGTCAAGCTCAACACCAAGCAGCGGTGCGGCTTGCGCGGCAACCATGCCGATTGGCAGCAACGCGAGGACGGCGAGCAAAACCGCCAGCAAACGTTTTGTGTGGTGGGTGTGTTTCATGGAATGAACCTCCTTGTGTTTTTTATTGGTCATTGCACGGTATTTGCAAGGTGCGGCAGAAGCACCGTACAATAAATCCCAAAAACTGTTGATAACTTGTTGATTATATCATAACATTTTAACAATATCAAGTCCTTTTTTACCCGAAAATGCAGAAATTTGATTACAGGATTGTAATCGCCGTTATGTCACGCAAATCTTGACAAAAAATCGCTAAATTTCAGCAAAACTCACCGTTCCGGCTCCCTCAAAACCGCACTTGCGGTAGAACTCACGGTTGTGCTCTGCGCACAGCAGCTCGGCACAGTTTGTGTCCGCATTGTGAATGGCGTAATCCACCACCGCCGCGCCAAGTCCCCGACCGCGCAAATCACTGCGCACAGCCACGCCGCCAAGGTATGCAGCATCCTCCGTCCGGCCAAAGACCGCCGCGGTCGCCAAAAGTGTTTTGCCGTCAAGCAAGGCGTAAATCTCGCCCAGGCCACTTTTTTGCTTGCGCACAATTGCCGCCAGCCAGTCAGGGTAGCCGCTCATGTATTCGCCGAAGCCCGCCGCCAGCCATAGGTCATAAACAGGCTTGAAGTCATAAGCCTCGGGCACGAGAACGACATGCTTATATTCGGCGGTGAGGCGTTGTTTTTTACCGTCCGTCGCACGGCGCTGTATATACATGATTTGATTTGCCGCAAAACCCAACCTACTAGCAATTTCGGCCATGCACTCAAGGCGATGACCGCCAAAGCTTTGCAGGAATGTCCGCAGCTCTTCAAAATCCGCGTGCGGATTCGCCGTCAGGATAACGGCGTGCTGAATACACCCAATTGCCGCTGTGATTGCTCCGTCCGTGCGCTGTATCCAAAATGCACCGTCCGGGCAGACAGCGCGCGCCGGCAATGTTTTGCCAATTTGTGCAGGATAAAGCGTGTTCAGCCGCCAGCCGGTAAAGAGTTGTGTGCCCAAAACGTCCCGGCTACACGCGGCAGTGATTTCTTCGGGGGTAAATTCCGCTGTAATCATGATGATAGAAGCTCCTCAACTAGCACCGCCGCCAAATCGCGCACCGCAAACAAATCGCTCTGCGCCATCACACCGCAAGGCGAATGCAAATACCTGCACGGCACGCTGATGGCCAGCGTCCGCACTCCCGCGCGGCTTTTGTGGATTACCGCCGCGTCGTTGCCGCCTGCAACCATGCTCTTAACCTGTGCGGAGATTCCCTTCTCTCGCGCAACATGCAACGCAAGCCCAAACAGTTTTTTTTCATAAATTGTCCTGTTATCCATGAACGAAATCGCGGCTCCTTTCCCCATTTCACACACCTTTTTGCCGTCAGCGGCGCCGGGCAAATCCGCCGCAGTCGTCGCCTCAAGTACAAGGGCGATGTCCGGTTCCAGCGCATATGCCGCCGTCTGCGCACCGCGTGTACCCACTTCCTCCTGCACGGTGAAAGCCGCGTCTATCGGCAAATCGGTGTTAAGCAGCAAATCCAACAACACAGCGCAGCCGGCTCTGTCGTCCAGTGCGGGTGAAAGAATGCCGCCATTTGTGACTGTATATCGTCGTTCAAATGTCACTGCGTTGCCTAACTGGGTGTATTTCTCTGCATCCCTGCGTGATTGTGCGCCTATATCCACATAGAGCGAGTCTATTGACGGGAGCTTGCCTTTCTCGTCTGCAGAAAGCAGATGTACGGGCTTAGCACCAAACACACCGGGGATGAAGCCCTTGCCAACCGCCACACGCGTTCCCATAGCGACCGAAGCCTCCACGCCGCCTACCGGCGCGACGCGCAGAAAGCCCTCCGCCGTGATGTAGCGCACCAAAAAGCCGACCTCATCCATGTGCGCAAACAACGCGATTTTGGGTGTGCCGGCTTTGGCGCGCCGCACAAGCAGGTTGCCCAAATTATCCGTTTGAACAGGAATATTCGCTTGTGCAAGCACAGCGCGGATCGCTTCCCGCACTGTATCCTCATGACCGGAAACTCCGGATAAGGCGCACAAATTCTTAAGATGTGTCAGCATTTGTGTTGTCCTGTTTTGTGTTATTTTATCGCCGCCGCCAATAGTTTAGCGGCATTTTCAATATCAGAAAGCGCAATGATCTCCGCCGCCGTGTGCATGCTCCTCAGCGGGATTGACAGCAACCCGGTGGGTATGCCCGCTCGCACGGTCTGGATTTTATCCGCATCAGTGCCCGTGCGCGAACCCATAACCTCTGGTTGCAGCGGAATGTCTTCACGTTCGGCAAGCCTGCGCAAACGTTCGGTCACTGCAATATCAAGCACGGGAGATATCCCCAGCATTGCGCCGCCGCCAAGCTTGCCGCCCTCCTCCGGCGTCACGTTCGGGGACTGCGCAAAACTGACGTCCACCGCAATCGCGGACTGTGCTCTGGCTGTGTATGCGGCTGTTAGAGCGCCCGCACCGTTGGTTTCCTCGCGTACGGCAAATACCGCCGTAACACAGTGCGGACATTTGCGTGTCAGCAGCAGTGCCCACAGCACAGTGGCACAGCCGGCACGGTTATCCAGTCCCGCTGCGGTGATTGTGCCATTTTGCAGTGTTTGCGGCGGCGCATCCATTGATATGAAATCACCCGGCGAAACAAGAGAAGTTCTCTCGTCCGCTCCAATCAAATCAACCAACATATCCGGCCATTCCGGAACTTCGGGAGCGTTTTTATCCTTTAGGTGCGGCGGCACAGAAGCAACTACGCCGCAAAGCTTCTCCCGCCCCCAAACAGTAACCGCGCTGGCAGGCAGCATCCGCCTGTCAACGCCACCGACGGGCTGGACACGCAAAAAGCCTTCCGGCAGAACGGCGGTCGCCACCATCGCGATTGTGTCCAGATGCGCCTCCAGCAATATTGGCTCGCCTTCGCCCGCACGCTCCCAAATCACGCTCCCAAGCGCGTCAGTGCGCAGACTGTCGCGTTCGGCTGCATACGCGGAGAGTAACGCCAGCGCTCCGCTGCCATCAGGCGGCAAAGTCAGGAATTGAGTTAATATTGATATAAGGCTGTTTTCTTCATTCATAGATACGTCCTTACTTAAAATACCTCAACCCCGCCAAATGGGCGAATCCGCAGGACATACGTTGCGTTGTCGCCAAAGGTTTTGTTCATTCGGCTCTTAAAACGCGCAACCTTGTCGTTTGGCACGAACGCCTGAATTGTCCCGGCAAATCCACCGCCATGTACGCGCCACGCACCGCAGCCGCGCAGCATTTCCTCGCTGAGCGCAAGACCCAGCGCCACAGGCTGCTTATCCGGGTGGGCGAGCGGGAAGATGTTTTGGTTGTACATATAGCTTGACTGCCCGCTCTCAACGATGGCTGCAAGGAAGTCGCCAAAGCCGTCCGCCCCTGCGCGGATTGCACGAATAAGCCGTTCAACGCGGCGGTTCTCTTCATAAAAATGTATGGCGCGCAGAATAGCCCGGTCGCCCACCAAGCCTTTTTCGTGCAGGCTGGGGATAGATTTTCTGAAGCTGTTTTCATTCATATAGCGCAGCACGCCAGGATCAAACGCGCCCTTCTTTTTGACGGCGATATACTCCGGCGTTGTAAACCCCTGACGGATTTGCTCCGCCGCCACCTGAACCATCTCCGCGCGGATTGCCGCGTAATCGTCGGTCAAATCCTTGTGATCGCCGCCAGTGTTGACAATGCACAGCGAGTACCCGTTTTTGCCGTATTTAGATAAATTCATGTTGATTTTTTTTATTTGTGGTTTGCGGGGATTCATGAAGTCAATGGCCACGCAGCCACCGACCGCACTTGTCGTCTGGTCAAGCAGACCACAAGGCTTGCCATAAAAAAGCTCCTCCGCCTCCTGCGCAATCTGAGCAATTGTTGTTGGCGGAATATCCTTATTCAATATAACTTTGGCGACGATTGTTGCCACAAGCACCTCAAACGCCGCTGAGGACGAAAGCCCTGAGCCGGGCGGCACGTCTGAATCTGTAGCTGCCACAAAGCCCTTTTGGTTGCGGATTTTGTGTCCGCGCTTTTGAAAGCCCGCAAGGATTCCGCGCAACAGCGCTTGTGAATGCCCTTTTTCATCATCTTCGGGCTTGAGCGCGTATGGGTCGTCCAGCCGGACGACAATCTCCGGGTGCCCCTTGGATTTTATGCGCACCTCCGGCGTGTCAACACGTGCAACCACGGCAATAACGTCTAAGTTAACGCCGGCGCCAAGCACCTTACCAAGATTGTGGTCGGTGTGATTCCCTATGATTTCCGTGCGCCCCGGCGCGCTGAAATAGCGCAACTCCGCGTTCGGCGGGAGCACCTGACCATAATGAGCGAACAAACGCTCAACGCGCTCGGTGTAGCGCTTGCGCTGCCATATAAGCTGATCTTCGCCATAAAGCCGGCGAAGCTTGGCGTCCTTTTTGCCCGAGCGGATTGGTGAAATATAAGGCTTTGCGCGCAGTTGATAATCGGCTTTTTTCATCATGAGTTTAACTTCCTTTATGTTTAGATTTGATATGTGCCGCAAGTGGCGGTCGATCTTTACCGCCATCGTTATTGGTTTAGAATTCATTGCGCCGCTCTGTCTTGGCTTTTTGCCTTTTGGTCCTCGCTTCTGCGCGCCGCAAATTTCATCAGCGCGTCCCAAAACAGCAGAGAACAGCCTGAAACCAGCAAGATCAGTATGATTGGGGTGAGGAACGCGGGTGAGAGCGGGTCAAACACGCTTGAGCCAATGAAAATATAGGCTGTCATGCGCGGAGCAAGTCCGGCAAGCGTCACCCACAAAAAATTGCCCAGCCGGTACTCCATTGCGCCGTAAAGGCGGCTCACCGCCCCAACGGGAAAAACGGGCGTCATACGCAGTGCTCCCAATATCCAAGGGTTGCCCGCACCGCCGCGCTCCAGCAGGCTGCGCAAAGAACGGTTTGCCAGCACAAAGCGCCATGCCTTACCGCCACCGCGCTTTTCGCCCCGGTAATAACACAGCGTGCATAGGATTGTTACGCCAACCACATTGAGGGTAAGCGCCCAGCCGGCGGGCAGCACCGCGGCACTGATCAGGCAAAGCGACGAGAGAGTGAACACCGGCATCCAGACGCATATGGCGTAAATGGCCAGCACTGCCAGCGCAAAGAGCGGTTTTGGGCGCAACGCACGGACAAAATCGCTGACCCGCGCAAGCATCTCGCGCACTGTGGTGTACCACGGAAAACGTTCGTCTGCGCGCAATAGCATAAGCAAAACAAACACTGCCGCAGCCACAAAGACACATAATACGCCCAAAAACTCCCAGAGCCGCCGGCCGCGCTTAGGGCTTGGCACGCGTTGGACGGCTGCATTTTTAGGGTACTGCATTGTATGCTCCTTAATGATATCAAATATTGTCGTGAAAATCAAGACTTTATATATGGATGGGCTTTTTCACTGAAAGCAATATATTTTAAAGTGACCGCACCTTTAGCGTATGCGCTGTGCTGTCCGGTTAACCTGGCAATATCCCCCCCCCCTTGACATTTTACGTCTAAAATTGTATAGTATACTTCTACGTGCTCTACACAGGGTCGCACAATGCAAATCCACCACAGAAACGGAGATAGATAATTGAAACAAAATCGCCTGATTGACCTGCGGAATATCTCCGTCCGGCTTGGCGGCACGCAAGTTCTCCGGGACATGAGCCTGTATATTCGTGACAAAGAATTTATTACCTTGCTGGGTCCCTCGGGCTGCGGCAAGACGACTACGCTGCGCCTGATAGCCGGCTTTCTTCAGCCGGATGCGGGCGATATTTTGTTTAACGGCAAGTCCGTCAAATCCATGCCGGCACACAAGCGGCAGGTGTGCACCATCTTCCAGCGCTATGCCCTCTTCCCGCACCTTAACGTAGCGGATAATATTGCGTTTGGGCTGCGCCTGCAAAAAAAGAGCAAGGCGGAAATTGCCAAAACAGTAGACGAGATGCTCTCGCTCGTTAACCTTAAAAGCTTTGCGGATCGGGCGGTTGCAAGCCTTTCAGGCGGCCAGCAGCAACGTGTGGCGATTGCACGCGCGCTGGCAGTCAAGCCGCAGGTGTTGCTGTTGGACGAGCCTTTGGGTGCGCTTGACCTGAAACTGCGTAAGGATATGCAGTTGGAACTGAAAAAAATACAGCGGCGCATGGGCGTCACCTTTGTTTACGTAACGCATGATCAAGAGGAAGCGCTCTCCATGAGTGACACCGTTGTGGTCATGGACGGCGGCAAAATTCAGCAGATCGGCACGCCGATTGATATATACAATGAACCTAAGAACGCATTTGTTGCAGACTTTATTGGCGAGAGCAACATTGTTGACGGCGCCATGCTCAGCGACTGCCGCGTACGCTTCTCCGGGCAAGAGTTCGTTTGCCTTGACAAGGGCTTTGCCAAGGACGAATCTGTTGACGTAGTTGTGCGTCCGGAGGACGTGGTTGTGGTTGCGCCGGAAAAGGGCATGCTCCGCGGCAAGGTGACAACCAACACCTTCAAGGGCGTGCATTTTGAGATGATTGTGGATATCGGCGGCTTTTTATGGATGATACAGACCACAGACTACCATCCGGTCGGCGCGGTAATTGGGCTGGTCACCCCGCCTGACGCAATCCATGTTATGAAGAAGTCTGAATACAGCGGCATGTTTGGGGATTACACCTGCTTTACCGAGGAGTATTACGAGCTTTCGGAGCCTGAGAAAGAGGACGGGCAATAAATTTGCAGGAGCAAGCGCTGCAGGTCCGCCGTTCAAAAACAATCGCTGTCAAAAATAAAAGCTTTACCGAAAGGAGCCAATGCCATGCGCACCCTCTCCGACACCGCCCGCCGAATGCTATCGGCTCCATACCTGGTTTGGTCAATCCTTTTTATCGTTGCGCCAATGATTTTTGTTGCCTACTATGCTTTCACCGATAAATCCGGCGCGTTTTCGCTGGCGAATATCCAAGCTTTGCCGGACTACGCCAACGTGTTTGGGCGCAGTGTATGGTATTCGGTCATTGCAACGTTAATTTGCTTTATTATTGCCTATCCGTTGGCTCTCTGCCTTGCCGGCATGAGGGAAAACACCCAGCGCACACTGATCATGCTGATTATGCTCCCTATGTGGATGAGCTTCCTCATACGTACCTATGCGTGGCTGTGCCTCTTGCAGGATAACGGCATTATCAACGGTTGGCTGGAAAAAATTCACCTGTCGAGCCTTCACATGATCAACACGCCCGGCGCGGTGATCCTCGGCATGGTTTATAATTACCTGCCCTATATGATTGTGCCGCTTTATAATGTGCTTTCCAAGGTGGATAAATCGTTGCTGGAAGCGTCGCATGATTTGGGCGCCAACGGCGCGCAGTCGCTCCTGCGGGTAACACTGCCGCTCAGTCTGCCAGGCATTGCGTCGGGAATTACGATGGTATTTGTCCCAAGCATAAGCACGTTTTATATTTCGCAAAAAATGAGCACCGGCAACATCTCTATGATCGGCGACGTGATTGAGCAGCAGTTCCAGTCCTACTATAACTACAACATGGGCGCGGCCATTTCACTGGTGCTCATGATTGCGATCCTCGTCAGCATGATGGTTATGCGCAGATTTACGGATAACAACGGGGAGGTAGTCGTCTAAATGAAAGAAATAAAAAAGCAAAAGACAAGGAAGCTTCAACCTGCCGGTGCGGAGCATAGGCTCTTGCGCGAAAAGGCGCGCAGGCACACCCGAGCCTCGCGCGTCAGTCCCTGTGTTTACACTGCGCTAGTCTTGCTGTTCCTCTATGCGCCCATGCTGGTTATGGTGGTGTTCTCCTTTAATGGCGGCAGAAGCAATACGCAAATGGATTGGCGTCTCTCCCTGCAATGGTACCGCGAATTCTTTAACAGTTCGCGCCTGATTGGTGCTGTGCGCAACACGCTTGTGCTGGCACTGCTGGCGTCCGCCATTGCAACCGTGATTGGCACGGCGGCGGCGGTTGCGCTGGATACTTGGAAAAAGAACCTTTCTCGCGGGGCAATCCTTGCGGCGACGGATATCCCGATGATGGCGCCGGACATTGTGACGGGCATAAGCATGATGCTGCTGTTTATCTTTGCGGGCGGTCTGCTTGGCAGACGGGCCATCCTTGGCTTTCCAACCATGCTGATTGCGCACGTTACGTTTTGCCTGCCGTATGTAATCCTCTCGGTTCTGCCGCGCCTGCGCCAGATTGACCGCCACCTTGCGGAAGCTGCGCAAGATTTGGGCTGTACGCCGGGTAAGGCCTTTCTCAAGGTAATTTTTCCCAACGCGTTTTCGGCCATACTAACGGGGGCGCTCATGGCGTTCACGCTCTCGCTGGACGATTTTGTCATCAGCTATTTCACAAAGGGCGCAAGCTTTCAAACGCTGCCGCTGGAGATTTATACCATGACCAAAAAGCCTGTGCAGCCCACAATCTTTGCGCTTTCAACGCTCATCTTCGTTGGAATCTTTGTCCTGCTCCTACTGACAAACTGGGCGCAGGCAAGAAGCGATAAAAAATTACAAGGAGCAAAAAAATGAAAAAAATCCTTTCCGCCTGTCTCTGCATTGTGATTGCCCTGCTGAGCTTTGCCGCCTGTGCGCCAAAAGAGGAAAACAAAGAGGTGCGCGTACTCAACTTGGGGGAGTATATATCCCTGGGCGATGAGGACTTTATGGACGTTATCAGCGAATTTGAAAAGCGCACGGGGATCACGTGCGAGTACGACGGCAGTGCCGAAAACAACGAGGCGCTTTATGCAAAGGTCAAGCCGGGCGGCGTTGAATACGACGTCGTCATCACGTCTGACTACATGCTTGAGCGAATGATCAGCGAGGACATGCTCCAAAAGCTGGACTACAACAAAATCACCAACTGGGGCAATATTGACGAGAAATACAAAAAGCCCGCCTTTGACCCCAAGCAGGAATATACCGTGCCTTATACCGTGGGCATGGTGGGACTTGCCTATAACAGCCTTTATGTGAAGAAACCAACAAGCTGGAATTCCCTTTGGGATGAAAAGAACAAAGGCAAAATCCTGATGTACAACAACAACCGCGACACCTTTGCCATTGCGCAGAGCATACTGGGCTATAGCTTCAATTCAACAGATGTTGAAGAATGGAAGTTTGCCGCACAAAAAATCAAAGACCAAAAGCCTTTGCGCTACGGCTTTGTTGACGACCAGATTTTTGATAAAATGCAGGATAACGAGGCTTGGCTCGCACCATGCTATGCGGGTGACTTTCTGAGCATGCAGCGTGTCAACCCGGATTTGCAGTTTGTTTATCCAAAAGAGGGCGTGAATTCGTTCATTGACTCAATTGCCATCCTCTCTAACGCCAAAAATGTGGATGCGGCACACAAATTTATTGACTTTTTGCTGGAGCCTGACATTGCGCTGGAAAACTCGAATTACCTTTGCTATGCCAGCCCCAACACTAAGGTTTTTGAGAATCCGGTATATACCTGGTACCAAAACGAATTCCTCTACCCATCGGCGGAAAAGATGCCAAAGACAGAGATGTTTGAGAATCTGCCACGGGAGATACTTGAAGTGATGAACTCGCTTTGGGATGAGGTTAAGCGTTAAAGTTTGCCGGCATAATAATAACTAAAAGAGGAGGAAACCGTTTTCTCCTCAAAAGTCAAGAGATAAACGCGAAAGGTTATACTTTTTCAATACTTTCCTTTGAGAAGCACATAAGTAAGGATAAGGTAGAGAGTATAGGTGGGCCTCCCTCCCCCCTGCACGTCGGCT
>JAIRYC010000010.1 GCA_031267965.1 Oscillospiraceae bacterium
AATAGCACTGTGACTGCCAGTATTATAACAAAGCGGACTAGCAGAACCGGTGCAGTAACCACTCCGCCCTCTGCCGAGGAGCCAGAGCCTACCACTCCTGCACCGATCCCTCCGGCAGAAACATCCAATACAGTCGTTCCCACAAAAGTGAACGGCCTTACATGGCTTGTACCGCCGACAATTGAAGCGGACGCCGTTTTTTATTTAGACGTTAATGACTATTCACAAACAGTGCCAAACGAAAAAACAAACTGGAATATTCTTCTTTTTAGAAAAGATGAAAAATTTGGTATTTTAGATGCCGATGGAAATATTCGGCATAAAGCAGAGTACATGGGCTATTGTATTTTTCCTGACGGCTCAATTTTTATTGATGGTGCTAAAGACAATAATGATTGGATTTGGTGGCGCTTGAAAGATGATTTATCGCTTGTTTATGATAGGGCAATGTTCTATTTGGGTGGTATTGAGTACATTTACGACAGAAAAAAATCTAAAGCTTTTGTACGGACTATTGGCGAAGGCGCTTCCGAAAGCTGGAATGATGCGCCAACCGGTATCATTTCGGTTGTTTCCGTCAAAAACGGCGAACCCGGTGATGGATTGCATTATGAGCCAACGGGAAAATACGGGATTTTAAAAGACGGTAAGGTCGTTGTCTCTCCAAAGTATGCGTCCGCAAACCCATTTTCTGAGGGCTTAGCTGCGTTCAAAAATGACAAAGGTAAGTGGGGCTATCTAAGTGGGGCTATCTAAACGACAAAGGAGAAACAGTCATTCCTTTTGCTTATGATATTTCTGGGAACGAAAAAATTGGTGCGGAATATTATACAGCTGAAATGCTTTACCTCTGCCACGAAGGCTACATTCCCGTACGCCAAGGCGAAAAATGGGGCATTTATAACAAAAATGGAGAACCGGTTGTGCCCATGCAGTATGAAGGAATCTCACAAGTCAACGATGGCAAGTGCTTTGTCAAAATGGACGGCAAATGGGGTTTGCTGGAAGTTTCTGAGCTTTTGAACAAATAATAAAACAAAAAAGGCGGTGACACCGTGCGAGAATTTGGCGAATGGCTGTGGGATGTCCTATCCCTGCGGCTGGTGTTTATATCCACAGTGCAGTTGGCACTGGCGGCATTGTTGGGTGGCGTTATCGGCTTTGAGCGCGAACGCTCTCACCGCCCGGCGGGCTTCCGTACGCATATCATTGTTGCGGTCGGCTCCGCACTGGTCATGCTGACCGGCGTCGCCATGAGCAAAAGCGGTAATTTTGGCGACATTGACCCCACACGTATGGCTGCACAGGTTGTTAGCGGGATCGGATTCCTCGGCGCTGGCACAATATTGCGCGAAGGCTTTTCCGTCAAGGGACTGACCACTGCCGCCAGCCTGTGGACAGTTTCGTGCATTGGACTTGCGTGCGGCGGCGGATATTATGAGGGCGCAATACTGGGCACGGCGCTGATTATTCTGACGCTGAATATCCTCAAAAAGGTGCTTATGCGCGGCTCCCGTGGCAAGAGCATTTACATTGAGATTGCGGATGTTGCGGGACTTGCGCCTGAAATCGGGCGGACAATCAAACGGCTGGGCGGCAGTCTGCATTCGCTGGAAATCCTTTACGCGGACGACGAAAAGCGCCGTGCTAAGGAGGGCACCATTGTGCTGAAGGCATTGGTTTTTGCGCGCTCCGGCGAAGAGATTGACATCATTTTGGAGGCGCTGCGCGATTTGGACGGAATCTTGGACATGTACGTGGATTGATTGCGCAGATGAAGGAGATTGAACATAATTGAAGAGAATAACTGAGTGCATTTTGTGCTATGCTTTTTTGAGGGGCACGCCGATGGAAAATACGCCGTCTGAATCATCAACCGCAGCCACTGCACCAATTGCCACTGCGGAACCCACTACCACACCGGCAGAACCCTTCTCGCGTACAGTCAAAAGGCGCTCAACCCCAGTAGAAAGGTTTACAGAATTACTCGCTTTGCCTCCGTTATGAATCGGAACGTTTATATTCTGGATAAGTTTGAGACAAAGGACTTGATCGGCAAAATAATATTTGCTACGAAAGATGTACTGGGCACAGTGTTTTCACAAAATTTCTCCTCCATTGAGCCAATTTTGGTTGACGTGAGTTTTGACGGATGGTTAGATCCTATTGTGTTTTGTACCATGAATCCCCGCGCCCTTTCTTTTTGTAACATATATCTATAGAAATCCCTCAAAAATAACATTTAAGGAAGAAACTACCATGTTTGCCCGTCCGCATTTTATGCCATCTGAACGCAAGATATACTCTTTGGGTCATGATGGCATGTTTGGCGTTGAATGTAGCATTTATGACTGTTCGCGAAGCGGCGTTGTTCTTTCACACAAACTTTCTATTGTACCGGCATGGGACGAAGTCCATCCCGAAAAGATAACTCTCAACATTAAAGAATACGGCTGCACAAGTGACAAAGAAACAATCGTGCAGAAAGAGAAACCCGACTATAATCCTGGTGGGAAATATAACTCTGACATTTGGCATTTGAATGACGAAACACGTTGGATCGATGGGGAGAACTGCTTGAATGCGTGGAAAAGCTTGGAGTTTGAATCATGACAATAGAAAAACGCAGCTTCGCCGCCGCCATCTTCGATATGGATGGCCTGATGTTTGACACCGAGCGTATGCACATACGCTCTTGGATTGGTGGGGCGGCAATGCAAGGCGGCACGCTCACCGCAAACGACCTCATGCCCCTGCGCGGCTTGCCTGCAAGAATTTTTTGCGAACGTATGGTCGCCTTGCTCCCGCCGGGTGCGGACGTTGATAAGCTGTTGCTGCTCAAGCGCGAATTAATGGCCGACGAACTGCGCACAAACGGGGTGCCGCAAAAACCCGGTCTTGTTGCGTTGCTAGAAGAACTGCGCAAACAGGGAATTCCCGCCGCAGTAGCAACCTCCA
Organism: Oscillospiraceae bacterium; assembly: GCA_031267965.1. Classification (GTDB taxonomy): domain Bacteria; phylum Bacillota; class Clostridia; order Oscillospirales; family Acutalibacteraceae; genus WRKY01. The sequence continues at coordinate 2,959 of JAIRYC010000010.1, forward strand.
CGCCGCGCGACGTCGCCGGCCGGATGCTGCAAACTGCCGGTGTGCGTGATTATTTTGCGGCAATCGTTTTTGGTGACGAGGTCCAAAACGGCAAGCCTGCGCCGGATATTTTCCTAAAGGCAGCGGAGAAACTCGGCGTCCTGCCGCAGGACTGCCTTGCGTTGGAGGATGCGCCGAATGGGGCAACCGCTGCCATCCGCGCCGGAATGAAAACCGTCATGGTGCCGGATTTGGACGAGCCGCCCAAGGAAATCCGCGGACAATTGTTTGCGGTGGCGGAATCGCTTGCTGATGTTGTGCAATTGTTGTAAAAAACAGACGCACAATCAAGAAAAATACAGCAAAGAAAGGAAGAAAAGGAGCCGCCATGTCGTCATTTTTCGCCATGCTTGACCGCATGAAATACATCAATCGCTGGGGCCTGATGCGCAACACCCGTGCGGAATCCTTAAGCGAGCACGTCCAGCGCACAGCCTGGCTGGCACACGCGTTGGCGGTTCTGCGTAATCGGCGGTTCGGCGGTTCCGCAGACACTGAACGCGCTGCACTTCTGGCGCTTTTTCATGACAGCCCGGAGGCACTTACGGGCGACCTTCCCACACCTGTCAAGTACTACAGTGATGAAGTTCGTGAGGCATACCGCACAGTTGAGGAACACGCTGCGCAAACACTGCTGGACATGCTCCCGGCGGATTTACGGGATGACTACGCGCCACTGCTTTTCCCATCAGATAGCGATGCGCCGTTATGGGAAATTGTAAAGGCGGCAGACACGCTGTGTGCGTACCTCAAGTGTTTGGAGGAAATGCGCGCCGGCAACCGTGAGTTTACAATTGCCGCGGAGCAAACAAAGCTTAAGCTGAATGAAATGGACTTGCCGGAGGTTGACGCGTTTTTGGCGGAGTTCGTCCCGGCGTTTGAGAAAACGCTGGATGAAATGCGCAGATAATTGTAAAAACGCACGTAACATGCTATACTTAATAAAAAAGCGGAAGGGAACCCATGAAATTTAAAAAGCTGATAAATGAGGTGTTCCACGGCAAAACCGGCTCGTTTATCTTTTATGCCGTCGCTGTGCTGTCAGCGGCTGTGTTGTATTGCTCAAAGGGCGCATGGGGCTGGATTGGGGATTTGTATCCATTGGGCGAAAGGTTCTTGCCGTTGATCTTCAGCCTAATGGCCGCCACAAGCTTGTATCATCTGGTTTTTCTGTTTGCACAAGGTAAGCTCAAGGAAAATAAACCTGTCGCCGCAATCCACACAGTGGCCGTGGTGGTTGCCTGTGCGTGCTTAGGCTGGGCAATCGCCGTGATGCATTCACAACTTTCAGCGGCAAAGGCAACACTTATAGTTATCCTTCCGTATATCGCTTTACTGCTTGGGCTCCCTTTCGTATTCTTGGTTCTGCCAAGCTACAAAAAAGTGCTTCGCGTGGTTTTATCCATTGCGCTTTCTGCGGCAGTGCTGTTGCCAACAGGTCTGCATGCATATAACAGTGGACTTTTCGATGTCGCTCCTGTTTATCCCTTTGATTTTGACGCACCCGCGCCCCAGACGCCGAAGGACGGCTATCTGATGACCCTTGCTGAGGATAAATACGGCGTATTCCCTGACCCCAATTTTCCCATCAGTACAGCAGAAGCCCAGGGTGTGAATTCCGACAGGCTAGTGGCACGTTTGGAGACAATCCAAAAAGCCAAGGAGCCTTTGGACAGTGTAATAATCCTCAAAAATGGGTACGTCATCTGTGAAAAATACTATGGAAATAATTCCGCAGATACCCCGCATGCGCAGTATTCCTGCACAAAAAGCGTAATTTCCGCGCTGACTGGCATAGCCATTGCGGAGGGAAAAATCAAAAGCACCGAGCAAAAAATTGCTGATTTTTTCTCTGAGGCGGACTTGAAAAATTCGCCTGAGAAAAAAGACATCACCATCCAGCACATGCTGACTATGACATCCGGCATTGCGGGAGATAACAAATGGAACGATTGGGCCAACGAAAAAGACCCTGCGCTTGCTCTGTTTACGCTCAAACAAAAAAATGCGCCTGGAACCCATTACCGGTATGACAGCGCGGCAACAAATTTGCTGTCGGGCATTTTGACAAAGGCAGTGGGTAAGCCCACACAGGATTACGCCCAAGAAAAGCTCTTTGCGCCGCTGGGAATCACGAATTACACCTGGGACGTGGATGGGGCCGGCATTGCCTGCGGTGGCTATGGCCTTTCGCTGTGTTCAAGGGATATGGCAAAATTCGGCTATCTCTACCTGAATGAAGGGCGTTGGAAGAACCGGCAACTGATACCCGCGCAGTGGGTTAAGGATTCAGCGCCATGGAACGGCAGGCCCGAAGCATATGGCAGGCTGTTTTGGAGCAACGCGTATGACGCGTCCGTTTACGAAGCAAGGGGCGCATACGGGCAGTATATCTCTGTTTTTCCGGCGCAGAACGCCGTGGTGGTGGTAACCTCGCGGGGGGATTATGACAACCGCAAGCTGCTGTATGACGGCTTGGCCAAGGATCTGGAGGGGACAAAGCCCTTGCCGGAAAATCCTGACGGCGCACAAAAGCTAAAGGATTTTGAGACCCGGTAATGATGTGATAGGTTGACAAAGCTTGCCGGATTCTGTAGAATATACGCGACGGCATTAGTCTATACGGCTGTGCCGCCCTTTATGTTATTATATTAACGCAAACTGCGAATATTGTCAACTGATATCGAATTAACTGAAAAATTGTGAGGTTACCTAATGCCAAAAGAACGTCTGCAAAAAATCCTTTCCGCCGCCGGGCTGCTTTCCCGCCGGGCGGCGGAGGTTGCCATACGTGCCGGGCGCGTGCAAGTCAACGGGCGCCCTGTGTCCCTTGGAGACAGCGCTGACCCCGCCGAGGACAACATTACGCTCGACGGCGCCGCCGTGCGCACCGCCGGACAAAAACGCTATATTGCACTGCACAAGCCGCGCGGTGTTGTTTGCACGCTTGCAGACGAGCGCGGTCGGCGTTGCTTGCCCGATTTGCTAGTCGACGTTCCCGAACGCGTTTACCCCATTGGCCGGCTGGACCGTGACAGTGAGGGCTTGGTCCTGCTGACAAACGACGGCGCATTTGCCAATGACGTTATGCACCCGCGCGCGCACATCGGCAAAACGTACCGCGTCACTGTTGCTCCGGCGCTGACCGAGGATCAGCTTGCGGAGTTTTCCTCAGGTATGCGCCTTGACGACGGTCAAACAACGGCCCCCGCAAGAATAACCACCATTGATGAGCGCGATGGTCGGCAAGTGCTGGAAATTGTTCTCTGGGAAGGCAGAAACAGGCAGATACGCCGTATGCTGGAGGCTTTTAGCGTGCAAACCCTGCGGCTCAAGCGCAAACAAATTGGCGGAGTAAAGCTGGGAATGCTGTCGTCCGGTAGATGGCGCGATTTAACGCCGAAGGAAATGCAGGCGTTTCGCCGGTAGACTCGGCATATATATTATATCATTTTCTTCCCATTCACAGGAATTTCACGAAACTTTTGCAGGGAAAACATGGAATTTACACAAAGTTTAGAACAAAATCAAAGAATTATTCAAAAACCCTCTTGACAATTGCTCCAAAAAGGTGTTTAATATAGCAGAGAGTTTGCGCCGCACTCTTTAGAGCGGGGCGAATCGATAGAAAACATAAGGAGAGTTCCCTATGAAGAAGCTTTTGTCCGTGCTCTTGGTGTTTGCGCTCATCATTCTGCCGTTGGCGGCAGTAACGACCGCAGGCGCCGCAGTGTTCGCTACCGTTGCGGCAGTGAACCTGACCAAATCGGTGAATGACAAGACTACCGGCGGTACACCGGATTCAACAACCGAGCCATCCACGGGCACGGTTACCGACCCGCCCACTGATGAGGTGACTGACCCGCCTGCTGATGAAGAAACCACCACGCAACAGGGCGGGCAGGTCACAGATCCAACAACCAAGCCCACCGGAAGTGGTGGTACGACCCCAACAACTAAGCCCTCGGCAAACACTACCGCTGCTCCAAAGCCAACAAGTGGCGGCAACGCCGGAACCAGCACCGGCGTGCCCAGCGACAAAGCGGCAATCATCAAAGCCTATCAAGCCGCTGTTACCAAAATCCGCAATAGCAACAAACCGATTGACAAGGTTCAGGTAACCTCGCTCGGTGATTTCACCGGTGATGAGAAAATGCTGAAGCTCACCGGTACAACAATCCCCATTGTCAAGATTAACATCGGCAACGTTGTTAAATCCTTCCTTGGCGATGGCACAGAGGGTCCGTGGCATAATCCTGTTAAAGAGCAGCTCATTGACGCTTCTAAGTTGAGCACAGCCGATGTCACGAACGCCAGCGCAAAGAAAAATGGTACGGGCTTTGACTTCACAATCGTTCTCAAATCCGAAACGAATCCAAAGCCCGGAACAAGTGCAATTGGACATGTAACATCTGACTTTCCAACTATTGAGTCTGTTAATCAGTCCATTGATGATGCGTGTAAAAATGATCTGGGGGGCATTACAAAGCGTGGCCCCGGAGGCATTGATATTGGCAGCATGACTTTCAAAACTACGTCTCCGACTATTACAGGTACAGTTGATGGCAACGGCAAATTCACTGCCCTTAAAATGTCTTTTAATTTCAATGCCCATCTTGAAAATGCTACAGTTAAGGTTATTTTCACGCTTGGCAGCGGCGAGTGGGGCGAAACCAGTGGTTTGCGCACACTGACCTACAGCAAGTTTGCGTACTAATTTAACGATATAATGAACGTTACAAAAGCGGGGCTGCCTTAGTTGGCGGCTTCGCTTTTTGCTTTACACTTGACAAACTATGCCCGTCTAGGGTATAATACACCCCTATGGGGCTTCCCGTCCTGTATCGTTATGCTATATTCATGTGAAATGGAGGATATAAAATGAAGCGTACATTCCAGCCCAAAAAACTCCACGGGCAAAAAGTGCATGGCTTCCGTAAGCGCATGAGCACCCGCAATGGACGCAAGGTGCTTGCACGCCGCCGCGCAAAAGGGCGCAAGGTCCTGTCTTACTAAGCAACACACAAAAGGGGTTGTTCTTGTGAGGGCAAAAAGACCATCCAACAGAACACCGCAGCGCGTGAGAGCTTCAGCCTATAGCTCCCGCGTGTGTTTTGTTACGCTATGAAGGCTCAGACGATCAACGTAAACGCGGATTTCCGCCGGGCTTACGGACGCGGCAAAAGCAAGGCTGATGCAATTCTTGTCAGCTATGCGCTCCGCACGCGCCATCCGGTTGCGCGGTACGGAATCACAACCAGCAAAAAAATCGGTTCGGCAGTGGAGAGAAATCGCTGCCGCCGCGTGATTCGGGCAGCGTATATGCAATTGCTGCCGGAGCTTCCCCGCGCCGGGTGGGATTTTGTCTTTGTGGCACGCGGTCGCACAAAGGACGTAAAAAGCACGGAAATTCTGCGCTCCATGCGGGGGCAGTTGAAAGCGCTTTTGCAGAACAGCCCGCAAAGCCGTCCAAACGCACACTATAGCGGCGGGTACAAACAAAATACAGGTACACCCAAAACGGCAAACGGAGATGCGCGTACATGAAGCAAGTCCTTAAGCGCGGCGTACGCTTTTATCAGCGTAAAATCTCACCATATTTGCCGCCAATGTGCCGATACTATCCAACCTGCTCGTGCTATGCGCTTGAGGCGTTGGAGGTTCATGGCGCGTTTTGGGGCAGTTTGCTGGCAATCCGGCGGCTGTTGCGGTGCAATGTGTTTTTCCCGGGCGGTTACGATCCCGTTCCGCCGCGCAAAAACAAGTAAAAAATTTATGTTTAGGGGCAAAAATTTAAAATGGCCGATATGTTTGAATTGATATACCGATATTTGGGGATTCCTTTTGGGTGGGTATTAACGCTGCTGCTTTCCATCGTCCCCAACTATGTGCTTGTGCTTATTGTTTTCACACTGATGACGCGCTGCATTATGATTCCCACGAACCTCCAGCAAAAAAGAGCGCAGGCACAAGGGCAACGGCTACAGCCAAAAATTCGGCGTATTCAGCAAAAGTACGCTGGCAACCAACAAAAAATCCAGCAGGAAACGTCTGCGCTCTATTCCCGCGAGGGTGCGGCGAGCATGAATGCAGGCTGCTTGCCCATGCTCATTTCGCTGCCGATCATGTATGGAATTGCCGGCGCAATTTACTATCCGCTTAAGTATCCGCTTGGATTGCACCATGATTTCCCCGGCGTGATTGAGAAGCTTGAAGCTGCGTTTTTGAAGCTCAAGGCGCTTGATCCTGCTTTTAGTGAGCTTGTAGGCAACAATGCCAGCATTGCGAGCAAGCAGGTTGGCGTCATGGAGCATATTCAGGCCTTGCTGATGAATCCCTACCACGAGGTACGCGAGATGATGAACGATGTGCCGGCGGCGGTTATCGAAAGGATTCATAACTTTGATTTTAATTTTTTGGGGATAAGCCTTGGGCTCAAGCCCGAATGGAACAGCTGGTCAATCCTTGTCCCCATTGCCAGCTTGGTGTTTTCCGTAGGCTTCAGCGTTTATTCCATGATCATGCAGCGCAAGCAAAATCCGGGTCAGCAGCAACAAAATTTAATGATGATGGGCTGTATGACACTTGGTATGCCGCTAATGATGTTCTGGTTTGCTATGACAATGCCCGTGGCAATCGGAATTTATTGGGCGACAGGTAGCTTCTTCGCGCTGGTGCAGGGTATAATATTCAGCCACATGTACACACCAAGCAAAGTTCTGGCGCGTATGATGGTTGACGACACGATTAACCGCTGTGCCCGCGAGAAAGAACAACGTGCAAAACGATCTGCCCTTCCGGCGGATTGATATAATAGGAGGCTCCTTATGTATTGTCCAAATTGCGGTGCGCAGTCACCAGACAATTCCGTTTTTTGTCTCAGCTGTGGTGCACAGCTTACCGCCGCTCCACAAGCCGCGCAGCCGGCGCCGCCACAAATATGACCAACCTGTTCCACCGCAGTATAATGGTCAAACAGCGCAACAGCCATATGGTCAGCCACAGCCTGGCTATCCACAATATCCGGTTCAGCCACAAGGTAAAAGCCGCATTGCCGCCGGCATTCTTGGTATTTTGATAGGTTCTCTTGGCATACACAATTTTTACTTGGGCTATACCGGTAAAGCTGTTGCGCAGCTTTTGTTGTCAATCGTTGGCTGGATTGTTATTGTCGGACCGATTATCGCAAGCATTTGGGGTCTGGTTGAGGGCATTATGATTCTCACAAAGTCCATCAACACTGACGCTCATGGTGTACCATTGGCGGAGTGATGATGGCGCTCAACCAACCATATCTATGCCGGTTCGCGGCTAAATTTGCGGGTAGATAAGATGACAAACGTGTGCTGTACAATGCTCTCACAAAATTTGCCAAGCATCAAGAGTATATCTGATATGGAGGATAAAATCCGCAATTGCGGTATGAAAGGCAGGGATTTTACATGCTTAAAGAGGCAATTACCACTGCACCAAGCATTGAGGAAGCGCAGGCATTGGCCGTAATGGAACTGAACGCGCCGGAGGGAACTGACGTTCAATTTGAGGTGCTGGATTTTCCGGCTAAAAAGGTTTTTGGGTTGTTCGGCGGCTCGCAGGCGAGGGTCCGCGCCTATTTTGAGGTACCAGATGCGCCTAAACCCGCACCGAAGCCGGCTCCCAAAGCCGTTGCGCCAAAGGACAAGCCTGCCCATAGTAAACGCTCCGCCACACCAAAGACAGATCTGCCGGCTACCGCCGCATTTCCCGGTGAGAGCATCGAACTTCCCGTTGCGGAAGAGTATTTAGGACGCATCTTTGCTGCTCTTGGTACGGATGATGTGAAGTTTCAATTTGTGCAGGAAGAAGGCGGCGACTCTCTGCGAATTTTTGCTGAGAGTGAACAAAACACCGGCTCCGTAATCGGACGCAAGGGCGAAACTTTAGACGCCCTGCAGACCCTTGCACGTTTATTCGTTAATCAGGCGGTTAAGCGTTATGCACACATTACCTTGGAGGTTGGCGACTACCGCGCCAAGCGCGCGGAGCACCTGCGCCGCCTTGCCGAAAAGACAGCCGCACGCGTACTCAAAACCAGACGTAACACAGCACTTGATCCAATGAGTCCATTTGAGCGACGGATTATCCACACTGTAATTTCAGAAATTGAGGGTGTGGAGAGTCATTCCGTGGGCTATGAAGATGGACGCAAGGTTTTGATTACCCCTGTCGGTAATTTTGAGGAGAGGCCCGAGCGCCCGCGCGGTGCTTATGGTGACAGACCACGCCGCGATTTCGATTCCCGTGACGGCGGCGGACGTGGACACGGCAGATTCGACCGCCGTGACAGCAGACATGACCGCAAACCGCCATACCAGCCGCAAGCCTCGACAAGATCACCGCGGGCAGACGCGGGCGGCTCAGTGCTTTACGGCAAGGTCGAGGTGCCGGCTCATAAACATGGGGAATCCTCTGCGGAGGAATAGGCTGTATACGGCACACATTTCTATGGCGCCTGTCATACAATTGATCCCTGCACCTTCAAGAATAAGGAACAAACCATGCCCAATCTTATAGATATCCACGACTACTACAAAATCTATACCCCCGGTGAGAACGAGGTTCGTGCCCTTGACGGCATCAATCTCACGGTGAAGCACGGCGAATTTTTGGCGATTACCGGACCTTCCGGTTCCGGCAAATCTACGCTGATGAATATGCTGGGCTTGCTGGACACTGGCACGAGCGGTACTTATATCCTCAATGGTACTGATGTTGCAGGCATGGACGATGATGAGCTTTCCAACATCCGCAACAAGGAAATTGGTTTTATATTCCAGGGATTTAACCTTATCCCGTCTTTGACCGCTAAAGAAAATGTGGAACTTCCGTTGATTTATCGCGGTATGAAGGTGGCCGAGCGCGGTAAGCTTGCTGCAGAAGCTTTGGCGCGAGTTGGTCTGACGAAGCGCCGCAGCCACTTGCCTTCACAAATGTCCGGAGGCCAGCAACAGCGTGTGGCAATTGCCCGTGCCGTAGCTGCCCGTCCGCCTATCATCCTTGCGGACGAGCCAACCGGAAACCTAGATAGCCACAGCGGCGAAGAGGTAATGCGCATTCTACGTGAGCTGAATGAGGAGGGCCGCACGGTCATTTTGATTACGCACGACAACAAGGTTGCCGCAACAGCAAGGCGCATCATCCGTATTCTTGATGGGAAAATAGCCGAAGATTCCGTCAACTAGACTAAAAAGCAATGTGTTTTTGGTGCAAAATCTGTTCTGGCGTGAGAACATTTGAAGGCTTGCGAAATAATGCTTGCGATTCATGCTGGAAAGTGTTATAATTGAGTTCTGCACTGAGGGCGCATGCATCATTGTGCAAGAATCACGGATAATCCGAAGGGAGGGCATCATGAGTCAGGTAAGGCTGAAAGACAACGAGAGCTTGGACAGCGCATTGCGTCGTTTTAAGCGGCAAACCTCCCGGGACGGAATCATCTCGGAGGTGCGCAAACGCGAAGCATATGAGAAACCGTCCGTTAAACGTAAGAAAAAATCTGAGGCGGCACGCAAGCGCAAGTTCAAATAAATTCAGTTGCTCAAAATCGCTGTGCGGTGGATTCCGTATAGCGATTTTTTATTAAAATTAAATATTACAAAAAATACTTGATATCTACTTCTATTTATGGTAAAATATTGAACAATCAAATATCCCAAAAAAACAGGAGGAAAAACATGAAAATCGTGAAAAAATTCGTCGCGCTTGTGGCAGTGTTCGCAATTATCCTTACTGCGTTTGCCGCTTGTGCCCCCAAAAAGGGTAATGCGACCCCAATCAACAACCCAGAAGACTTTTACGGGCATAAAATTGCCGTGCAAAGCGGTACAACCTCGTTCGAGCTTGTAACAAAGTGGAACGAAGAACGCGGTGATAAGGATGCGATCACCATTCAGCCTTATCAAAAAGTCACCGAGTGCTTCTCCGAGCTTAAGCTTGGCCGCGTTGATGCAGTGTTTGTGGATTCCGTTGTCGCGGAATTCTACACCAGCGGTTCGGACAAAGCATCCTACAAACGCGTATGGCTTGATTCAGATGTTGAACCAATTGCGATTGCGCTACGCAAGGACCGCACAAAGCTTGGCGCAACGATTGATGCGGTCCTTGATTCCCTTTACTTTGATGGTAAGCTCAAAGAGATTGCACTGAAAGAAATCGGCAGCGATATGACGGACGGCATACGCCAAGTCACCTCCGCTCCAACAATCCCGACGGATTTTGCGAGTGAACTTAAAGAAGCGGGCGTTCTCCATGTTGGCTATGAGCTTGGTTACCCGCCAATGGAATACACCCTTGACGACGCGAAAACTAAGGTTGGCTTTGACGTTGCACTTGCCGACGAAATTGCCAAGTTGCTTGGTCTCAAAGTTGTGTTCCACGATACGGATTGGAATGGCATTCGCCCAGCACTTGAGAAAGGCGAGTTTGATTGTATCATTTCCACGTTTTCTATCAACGCTGAGCGCCAAGCAAAGTACTATCTCACCAAACCGTATATCAACCAAGCACAGTGCATTATTGTTTTAGCGGACAATAAGGTTACGGAAGCTGAAACAACCACGGCTCCTTCAAACAGCAGTTCTTCCGACACGAACACAAGCGCAACCACTGTGCCCACAAATACCTCGGACAGTTCTGCTCCCAGTGACAGTACTGCCAGCACTGCGCCAAGCGCCACGCCGACTGGCGCACAGTAAGTATAAACCTGATAATGAAAACAGCCCGTACCAAGTGAGGGAAGGGCTGTTTTTGTGTTTATATTACCGCCGCGGCGTGACGTGTGACGTGGCAGCCTACATTAACCGCAACAGGCAGACCTGCAATATGTGTTGGTGCGGCAATGACTCCAATAGCAAGCGCAGTTGTGGTGCCGCCAAAGCCCTGCGGACCTATGCCGGTTTCGTTAACCTTTGCAAGGATTTCCTCCTCCAAATCGGCGTAGTATGGGTCAGGATTGTGCTCTTCTATTGGTCGGCACAACGCCTTTTTCGCCAGCAGTGCACAACCCTCAAAGGTACTGCCGATACCAACGCCCAATACCAACGGCGGGCATGGATTGCCGCCCGCTTTTATTACTGTATCCACAACAAATTTTATGATACTTTCGCGCGTTGCGGCAGGTGTGAACATTTGCAAAGCGCTCATATTCTCGCTGCCAAAGCCCTTTGGACAAACCGTTAAGCGGAGGGAATCGCCCGGGAGAAATTCCGTGTATAGCACTGCTGGTGTGTTGTCACCAGTATTTTCACGTCTCAGCGGGTCGGCGACAATGGATTTGCGCAAATAGCCTTCGCTATAACCGCGTGCCACACCATTGTTAACCGCTTCGGCAAAGCTTCCACCAACAATATGCACCTCCTGCCCCACTTCGGCAAAAACAACCGCCATGCCGGTATCCTGGCAAACGGGAATTTGCATTTCTTCTGCGACGCGCCGATTTTCCTCCAGCAAGTGAAGAATTTTTGCGGCGCGGGGGTCTTGCTCCGTCTCAGCACAACGGCGTACACATTCCGTCAAATCATCTGGTAGCATTCGGTTTGCCTTAACACATAACTGTGCAATTGTTTTTTCAATTTGAGATACGTGGATTTCTCGCATATTTGCCCCTCCAAGAGTACCTAAAGTTGTGCAGTGCCATTGGCAAAAACCTGCACAGGCTTCGCTGCAAGCGTCAGTGGATCCTCTGAAAACAATGTAATATCCGCATCCTTGCCGACTTCCAACGAGCCTACTCTATTCGCTATTCCGAGTAGCTCTGCGGGCGTGAGCGTGATTGAGCGCAGTGCGTCCGTCCACTTCATACCCTCGCGCACAGCAAGCCCGGCAGTCGGCGCCAGATATTGCACGGGTGTTTCCGGATGGTCTGTTGTGATAGCGGTTTTTACTCCGGCAGCACGCAACAAACCCGGATTGCGCGGCGTTGCTCCGGCAAGCTCCGGCTTGCAACGGTCGCCAAACAGTGGTCCACAAAAGACAGATGAGTTCTTTTCCGCAAGCAAATCCGCAACAATGTGCCCCTGAGTTCCATGTACGATCACGTATGGTAAGCGAAATTCCTCTGCAAGGCGTACACCAGTCAGGATGTCATCCGCACGGTGTGCATGTATGTGCAATGGAAGCTTTTGCTCAAGAACGCGGGCAAGCGCATCCAATTCAGGATCAAAATCTGGCTTATCGTCATCCAGCACGGCATGCTTTTTAAGGTATTCCTTTGCAGCAGTAAATTTCTCGCGTATTAATGCGGCAATGCCCATTCGCGTGATTGGAAGCGCCTGCCGCGTGCCATATGTGCGCTTAGGGTTCTCACCAAGTGCAAGCTTGAGCGCAGCTGACTCACGCAACATGCGCCATACCGGCAAACCGTGCCCATATGTCTTTAGTATACACGTCATGCCACCGATTGGATTTGCGCTGCCCGGGGCAACACAAACCGTAGTCACACCGGCGGAAAGCGCTTCCTGCCAGCAAGGATCAAACGGGTTCAGTCCGTCAATCGCACGCATTTGTGGCGTGGACGGACTGGTGTCCTCGTTGCCATCCTCACCCATAGCGTCCTGCGCATCACCAAAAAGCCCTAGGTGCGTGTGAGCGTCAACAAATCCTGGGCAGGCTGTCAACCCTGAGGCGTCAAGGATTTCATGCAAGGTGTGCGACTGTGTATCACACTCACGCTGAGAGGAAGAATAAAGGGCAGCGGGAGATAAATAAACCGGGCAGCTTTCCATTCTGCCCATTGCCTCAATTTTTTCACCGAACTGAATCCAGCCATTCTCAATTGGCTCAACTGAAACCGGGACAATGCGCACGTTTTTGATTAACATGGTATATCACCTCTGTACAAAGACTGGGGGCGCGACGAATCGCACCCCCGAACTAAACAAAATCGAACGTTAACCAAACAAGCTACTGGAGGAACTGCTGTTCTGCATTTGATTCAGATAATACGGCATAGCTGTATTACGAATCCATTTTTCGTTAGCCTTAGTCGCCCAGTGTGCAGTACTGTACTTAATGCTCAGTTCAAACCTATCCTGCGCAAGCAATTCCTTTTCATATTTAGAGTAATCCGCCTGACTTTTTTCGGTAGCAATGGTATCAAAGTAAGTCTCTTTACCCTTCTCCTCAAAGTAAAGGATATAATTCGTTTTGTCAATCGTCAGCAAGGTAACATCGCCAGGTTTGCGGTCAGTATGGAGCGCCCAAGCAAGATACGCAGCGTCCTGCGTTGCGCTTGAAGTAATCTCCTGTACACCGCCGTCATCCTTGGTGCTGCCACTGGAATTGCCTTTGGCAAGGTTGGCAAAGCTTTCAGCCGTCTTTTTGCCCTTATTATATGAAGCCAGCACGTCTTGTGCTTTCTTCTTTGCCGCAGCAACTTCGGCGTCAGTGTACGTTGACGCTGAAGTAGACGAATCCGTGGACGTACTTTGCGGCGCGATTACGATTTCACGCACAGTTGCCGGAGTAAATGAATACACTGGGCGGACGATATAGATAAAGTTTGCAGTTCCGTCCGCACTAAAGTAAAGTCCAATATTGCCCGCCTTGCGGTCCTTGCTGAATGCCCACTTTGCTGCATCGGATTGGAAATCCTCAATTTTTGCGATTTCATCGCCAGTTTTCTCGCTAATAGCATTTATATTTGAACTGCCGCCATATGAATTAAGGGTTTCGGCCGCATTAAACTCATATTTTTCTTTGTCTGAAGCCTGCGCCTTCCCCTGAATTTCCGCCTGCGCAAGGAAACTTTTTTCGTCCGTAATTTTCTTTAGGATATCTTTGGCAGCATTCTTGCTTTTTTCAAGCGCTGTTTGTTTGCGTTTGGCAAAAGCCTCATCTTTTTCGCCATCCTTCTGCTCAGGGATATCAGGCAGTTTAGTGAAAATACGGTAGTCCAATGTGCCGTATTTTACAAGGTTGGCTTTATAAAACTCGGTGCATTTTGCATCGGTATAGACTTTACGGAACTCCTCAAGCTTGCCCTGCGCAAGGCGGTTTGCAAGAATTTCCAGCGCCATTTGATTACGCAGAACCTTTTCGGTAAAGCCATGACCATACTGCCGTGCAAGCGATGCATTGAGCGAAATATTTTGCGCCGCATTGTCTTCACGCGCTTGGCGAATCTGCGCATCAATTTCCGCCTTTTCCTCTGCTGTGAGGGAATTATACGGCGAAATGATAGTCTGCACAGAGGTGAGCGCACTTGTCGAAGGCTCCGTTGCGCCGTATTCATTGGTAGTCGCTGCCACAGAGCTAACAGGTACAGTTACCACAGATGATGACTCCACAGTCCCTTCCATTTCCTTTGCGGTCAGGTAAAGCGCAATGCTACGCTGAAGTCCCTTGATGGTCTGGAACTCAAGCACATCTGCCCAAGTCTTCCAGCCTGCGGCTTCCGGAAATTCCGCAATCTGGTCATCAGAGGCAACATACGCTTGGTCAGACGGCGCCTTTTCAATGTCGTAGCCGGCAGAAGCACCCAAATATGACCAATACTGTGCGTACTGGCTGAAAAGGTTACCGTAGGCCTGACGGTAGGAATAGTTATAGAGCGCTATATCGATGCGCTCATCACCCGTCTTTGCAACCGAGAAGGTTTTTTCAATAAAACCTGTCTGCACCACGACGGTGTAGCCAACCAAGCTGACGAGCGCAAGCACCAGCACCACTGCAATTATTTTTTCGATAATTGGGATGATGCGGTCGCCGCGACCTTTTTTGTGGCTGACTTTGCGCTTTTTTGGTTTTGCCTTTGTGGTATCTTTCTGCTTGTCCATATTCTCTATACCCCGTTTGGTAAGGATGTTCCGCGAACTGCGGTTAGATTTGGCTATTATAACACAGTTGCGGATAAAATGCAATTGTATTTCTCTCATCTTTTGATGTTCTTATATTTTGACGCGCCAAGGTTCGTGGCAAAGCGGGCGTCACCTTATAATGAAAGTGCACGACGCACGTTCCTCTTTCTCCCTATCAAATTATGCCACGCTTTCCGGCAATTCGCAAAGGATTGGCGTTCTCCCATACCTCAAAGCAAAAGCGCAAGCTGTCTTCCTCATGCCACAGTGATTGGCTCATCTTTGCCCAGTTAGGAAGTCCATCTAAGCGTGGTAAAAAGGTATCCGCCCGCCGTGTGTGTGCGTAACGAGTGATGTCCGCATGGTTACAGTATGGCAGAAGCAGGCGATAAATTTCGCCGCCGCCAAAAATGAAGTGTTCCTTATCCGGATATTGTTCCAGCGCAGACAACGCTTCATCAACTGTATGCGCAACATGCGCCGGAGTGGCTACAGCATGGTACTCTCCTCGCGAGAGCACAATATTCACCCGCCCCGGCAATGCTCCGTTCGGCAGGCTGCGAAAGGTTTTGCCGCCCATGAGCAGCACATGGCCCATTGTTAGCTCACGCAGATGGCGCACGTCTGCCTGAGTATGATAAAGCAACCCGCCGCCCTGGCCGAGTGCCCAGCTTTCATCTACAGAAGCAATCAAACGCACAGAATCCTCCCACTTTACTTTCACGCTTTAGTGTGCTATAATTATAGCACATTTTTGCAACGGCGGCAATTGTTCAGAAGCGTAATCAGCATGAATCCCATGATCCGCAAGCTAGATACACAAGACATAATCCCCGCAACGGCTCTGGATTGGCGCGTCTTCGCTGAGTTTGAGGCACCCGAATATTCTGATGAAGGCAATGCCGAATTTAAGGTGTTCATTGAGTTTGAGCAAACCAAAGCCAAATTGTCCGGCGGCGAATATCGCATTTGGAGCGCTTTTGACGGGACCAAAACAATCGGCGTTATTGCCATAAAACGCCGCTGCACATTGCGCTGTTGTTTGTGAAGAAGCCATATCATCGACACAGCGTTGCTAAAAACCTGTTTTTGTTTCTGCCAAATGATAAAGGAATCGCTGACGGACACAACGCTGTCGCTGTCAACTCCTCCCCTTACGTGGTTCAGGCGTACTGCCATTTGGGATTTTTCCCAACAAACAGCGAACAAACCGTAAACGGCATTCGGCTCACACAAATAGAACGCATATTGTAAACAAATATGGAGGTCTCTTATGCTAAATACCACAACCCATCAAGAAAATCTTGCGCTGTTTTATGCCGCTGTGGCCTCCCTGCGCACGGGTGGCGACGCGCGCAAACTGCTGGAGGATATCTGCACGCCGCAGGAAATCCGCACAATTGCGCAACGGCTCGCCGTAGCCAAACTGCTGCGCGAGGAGCGCGTTTATGCGGATATCGCTCATATAACCGGCGCTTCTACCGCCACAATCAGCCGCGTGCGCCGCAGCATGGAACAAAGTCACGGCGGCTATGCGCTGGCTTTCGGAGAATCCAAATGAAGGCTGCCAACACACCAAAGCGCATCTTGGCGATCCATGATATTTCTGGGTTCGGGCGTTGCTCACTCACCGTAGCCCTGCCGATTTTATCCGCAATGGGTCTGGAGTGTGTTTGCGTGCCAACAGCGGTGCTTTCCACACACACCGGCATTGGCGGCTATACCTGCCGCGATCTGACGGAGGATTTGCCGGCGGTGCTTGCGCATTATCTCAATTTGGGATTGACGTTTGATGCAATATATTCAGGATTTTTAGGCAACATCCGGCAGATTGAGCTTGTGCGGCGGTTTGTCGATTCATTTCGCCGCGACGGCGCACTCTTTATATGCGACCCGGCAATGGCGGACGATGGCAAGCTTTATCCGTTGTTTGATACCAACTTTGTGCAGAAAATGCGCTCACTGTGTTCCATTGCAGATGTGATTGTGCCAAACCAAACCGAAGCGGCTTTGCTGCTTGACGTACCGGAGCACGTTGCTTCACCGAGTAGTTCAATGTTAAGCGGATTGCAAAAGCTTGGCGCAAAATCCGCCGTCCTGACAGGCGCGGTCAACAGTAATGGCGGAATTGGTGCCGCAGGCATTGATTCTAACGCCGCCGAGTATTTTGCATACGCCAAAAAAGCTCCCGGTAGTTATTCCGGCAGCGGCGATATTTTTGCTTCGGTACTTACCGGGGCCTTGACGTTAGGTTATACTTTGCCGGATGCTATCAAGCGCGCGGTTGATTTCACCTCGGCAGTGATAGAGAATACTCACAAGCATCATGGCGACCCGCTTCGCGGGCTGTTGTTTGAGGAGCTGTTGAGATGCTTGATGTAATTTTCACTTCGCCCATAGTAATACAAAAACTGCTGCATAACCCCCGCAAATCCCGCAAAGCGCTCCTCCGGGAAGCGCCCGCCAAAGTGCTCAGTTTCAAGGCGCTTGATCCACACATCACGTGGAAATTCATCTTTTTTGCTCAATCCAAACAGACGCACACAGCTATTCACCTTTGGTCCAACGCCGCAGATAAGCGAAAAATCCTGCATGTCTGGCGAAAACTGCCGCGCCGCATCGTAAAGATAGCCGTCCCTGTAGCCCAGCCCAAGGCCTTCCAGCGAGTCCTCAGTTATTTCTCCCTGTGCCGGAAAATGCCCGAATCGCGCGATAATGCGCTCCAAGCAAAGGCAAATGCGCGGTATGTTGTTGTTCTGGCTGATGATAAAGCTGACCAGCGTTTCCCAAAGCTCTTGCCGCAAAATTCGGATTCCGCGCGAATACTCCGACGCCTGCTTCAAAAATTCAAGCCCGGATTCCTCGGCCGCACGGTGATATTGACTGTAATCGCAGTCGAGGTCAAAGTACTCATGCCAGAGTGTGTAAAACTCTTCTTCGCTGCAGTCAAGCATAATTATATTTCCGGCCTGTTCGGCAATTAACATTCGCCCAAACGCCAGAATTTCATATTTGTCATTGCCCAAACGCCGCCAGCGAAAGCATTGACCACTGGAGGCAATTTTTTTCAGGCTAAGGTACTCATTTTGGATGGTATGCATTATCCTTCCAGCCGTTCCAGCGCAGCGATTTTTACACAGAGACAGAGTAATTCGGCAGCGGTTTCCAGCTCGTGAATCGGCGGAAGCGTGGGCGCAATGCGGATGTTGCGGTCCTTCGGGTCAATACCCTTGGGATAAGTCGCACCGGAGGGTGTGAGGACTACGCCTGCCTCCTTGCAAAGCTCGCCCACACGTTTTGCGCAGCGCTCCGGCACGTCCAGACTGATGAAATATCCGCCACGCGGGTTCGTCCATTCCGCAATACCAAGTCCGCCAAGGTTGCGTTCCAATGAGGCAAGTACGGCGTCAAACTTCGGTTCAAGAATTGCACGATGCTTTTGCATATGTGCAAGTATTCCCGCCGCGTTTTTAAAATACCGCACATGGCGCAGTTGGTTAAGCTTATCGTGCCCAATCGTCTGCACCGCGAGGCGCGCCTTAATCGCCGCGACGTTAGCCTTTGATGCTGCAAGCACACTCACGCCCGCGCCAGGAAAGGTGATTTTTGAGGTAGATGTGACCTCAATAAAATACTCTTCGTGACCATGCTTTGCGGCTTCCGCAAAAATGTTCAGCAGCTTTTCGCCACCTTCGCGCACATCGTGTACGCAATACGCATTATCCCAAATGACGCGGAAATCGGTTGCCGCAGGGGTGAGCGCCGCTATCGCACAGACTGTTTCATCGCTGAAAGTAATGCCCGTTGGGTTTGAATATTTCGGTACGCAAAACATACCCTTGACCGCAGGGTCTGCAACCAGTTCTGCAAGCACGTGCAGATCTGGACCCTCACTGTTCGTAGGCACTGGCACCATCTCGATACCAAAATGTTCCAGTATGGCAAAGTGGCGGTCATACCCGGGCACAGGGCAAAGGACTTTGACTGCACGTTTCAGGCTCCAAGGCTTTGTGCCGGCGCCTGTGCCATGTATCCAATACTGACTGATGAGATCGTACATGATGTTTAGGCTAGAGTTGCCAAAAACAAGCACATTCTCTGCAGAAATCTCTAAAAGCTCGGCAAACAGTGCGCGGCATTCCGGAATGCCATCCGGAACGCCATAATTGCGGGTATCAAAGCCAGTGCTGTCGCACGCATTATTGGCAATCATTCCGGCGTTGAGCAAATCCATTGAGATGTCAAGCTGCTCTTTGCAGGGTTTGCCGCGGCTCATGTCCAGTTTGAGTCCACGTGTCTGGCAGGCAATGTAATCGCCACGAAGTTGGTTCAAAAGCGCATGGCGCTGCTCGACCGGCAATTCTTTGTAGGTCATTTTCGTCCTCCACTTTTTTACAAACTATAATATTATAGCTATATTTCGGCGATTTGGCAAGAGTGTGTGGCACATTGTTTCAAAAAATCGCGTTTTGTTGTAAAACACGTCACATAAAAGTATTTACAAAAACAGGGATGCGCTTATTTCACCGCATCCCCATCAAACAACTACTTATTTACAGATTATTCCGCTGCAGTCAGGCGCACTGTGTTGACTTTAACGCCCGGACCCATCGTGCATGCCAACACGCAAGAGCGGACATACTGTCCCTTGGAAGCGGCAGGCTTTGCCTTGATGATAGCCTCCAGCAGAGTGCTGAAGTTTTCTTGAAGCTTCTCCGCACCAAAGCTTGCCTTGCCAATCGGGCAGTGAATGATGTTCGTTTTATCAAGGCGGTACTCAATTTTACCAGCCTTAGCCTCGGCGACCGCACGGCCTACATCCGGAGTAACCGTGCCGGCCTTCGGCGAGGGCATTAAACCGCGGGGACCGAGCACCTTGCCCAAGCGACCAACCAGACCCATCATATTGGGAGCGGCGATGCACACGTCAAAGTCCATAAAGCCGCCTTGAATCTGTGTGACAAGCTCTTCCGCACCAACGATTTCCGCACCGGCTTCCTTTGCCGCCTTCTCTTCGTCACCCTTGGCAAACACGCAAACGCGTACACTGCGCCCTGTGCCATTGGGAAGCACTACCGCACCGCGAACCTGTTGATCTGCGTGACGGCTATCAACGCCAAGACGAACATGCACTTCAACGGTTTCATCAAACTTGGCGGTCTTGGTTTTCACAATCAAATCAAGCGCGTCAGCCGGGTCATACAGCGTCGTTTTATCGACGAGCTTTGCCACGTCGGTATATTTTTTACCGAATTTCATATTATTTTACCCCCTCAGTCGTCTGCCACAACGACGCCCATGCTGCGCGCCGTCCCGGCAATCATGCTCATTGCGGCTTCCAAAGACGAAGCGTTCAGGTCAGGCATTTTCTGCTCCGCGATCTGCTGAATTTGCGCCTTGGTAATTGTGCCGACCTTGGTTTTGTTCGGTACGCCGGAGCCGCTCTCAAGTCCCAGCGCTTTTTTGATGAGCACTGGTGCAGGGGGCGTTTTTGTGATGAAGGTGAACGAGCGGTCCGCGTAAACCGTGATAACCACGGGGATAATCAGACCAATATCGTTTTTGGTGCGCTCGTTAAAATCCTTGGTGAACGCCATAATGTTCACGCCGTGCTGACCGAGCGCAGGACCCACAGGCGGTGCCGGGGTTGCCTTTCCTGCAGGAATCTGCAGTTTGATGAAGCCGGTGACTTTCTGTGCCATTTTGGATTCCCTCCGTATAATGTGGTGAATGGCGGGGCGTTCTGGACACCCCTCCCACTATGCAAACGGGCAGTTGCCTGCACCGATATGCGCGATAATAATCGTACAGTACGACCTATACGACTGGCGCAACCTGATTGAGTGCCAACGTAAATGTGCTCGCTTTACCAAAAGCCCCAGTGACCGAAACGGCTACTGTTTTGCTCTCCAAATCAATGGACTCAACTATACCGATAAAGCCCTCAAATGTCGGGTCAGTAATGCTGACCAAATCGCCAACGGCATATGTCAACTCAACGGAACGGCGTTCAATGCCCATTGCAGCAACGTCTTCTTCGGTGAGTGGCGTTGCCTTGCTGTCAGGTCCCACAAAGCCGGTCACTCCACGCGTGTTACGAATGACATACCATGCGGAGTCGCTCATTTTGAGCCGACCGCCAGCGTCCACATTCACCGCGCACTTAACAAGCACATAGCTTGGGTAAACCTTGCGCTCAACCTGACGCTCTTTGCCGTCCTTAATCTCCGTAATCCATTCCGTTGGAACGCGCACTTCCTGAATCTGATCCTGCATGCTGCGGTTTTCAACCATCTTTTCAATGTTGAGCGCCACCTTGTTCTCATAGCCGGAGTAGGTATGGACGACATACCATCTCGTATCCTGTGCCATTTTTCCTCCCAATCAAGCAATCAGCCGAGGAACCGCGACAGCAGAATCGCGGCAGCCGAAGCGGTGGTGGTCGGCGCAGTCGTAGTCACAGATGGATTGACTTGTTCCGCCCAGTTATGCAGACCTTTGAGCACTTCCACCATGCCAAGGTCAATCAGGTAGACTGCCACACCGACAATTGCCACCATCAGCAGAACTATGCCGGTATTTTTGAGGACGGTTTTGAAATCCGGCCAGATGATTTTTTTTATATCCGCACGGAAATCTTTTGCAAATTTACCAAAGGCAAAAGCTTTTTTGCCCTTTGCCTTCCGCGCTTGCCGTTGTTGAAGCTGCTTTTCCGCTTCTTTAAGCCGCTGAGAGGCGGCAGATTCTTCTTTTCTTGCCACGGTTGCCGTCTCCCCTTATTTTGTTTCTTTGTGAGCGGTGTGTTTGCGGCAAAAGCGGCAGTATTTGCTCAACTCAAGCCGATCGGGGGTGTTCTTTTTGTTCTTCATGGTGTTGTAGTTGCGCTGCTTGCACTCTTGGCAGGCAAGGGTAATTTTGACGCGCATGGTTGTGCACCTCCAAAGTTATCGGCGGGGTCTGCGCGTTCAACGGCGCATCCCAGCTACCTCCCTCGCGCTTTTACGGATAACAAAAAAGAACCCTGCTACGAGGTAACAGTAATTGTATCACACTCGGCGGGGTTTGTCAATAGGATATGGCAATATCTAAATAACTGTTTTTACAGCATCGCATCATTCTTTAAAGCCAACCTGCAACGCTCGGTACTCAATCGCGCGTCCATATGTTGAAAGCGGACGAAAGTTGTTATCATTGCTGTGCGCAGCGATGAGCACATTGGATGCGTCCGGCGGATTTCCAGCATGCACCACAAACAAACTGTGCCCCCACTCACCCCGGCGGAAAGAGAGCTGGATGATGTCGCCAACTTGTACTTGTTCCAACGGTATTTCCGTCAGCGTCAGACCCTTGGACTTTTTTCGCGTGCCGTATTCATACAGCTTGCCGACACTGGTCCACGCGGGCGCACGGTCGTCCGGACTGCGGTAATACCAGCCGTCTGGGGTTTTATCCATGGATATCCCTCCGGCAAATAACGCCTGAGAAACAAAGTTGGTGCAGTCTCCGCCAAGCTCACTGAAGTCGTAATATTGGGGGTTACGGCGATATACCCACTCATGGGCATAGCGTACTGCCGCCCTGCGGTCGTATGACATCTGTATCCCCTCCGTTGACAGCTTATGCCAAGGAAGGGAAGCTTGCTATACTTGTTCATTTTCCTTCAGCAACGGATTGGATTCCTGCGCCGTGCGAAGCTGCTCGTTGGAAACGTGTGTATAAATCTGCGTTGTGCCAAGGTTCACATGCCCGAGCAGTTCCTGAAGTGTGCGCACATCAACGCCGCCATGTTGATAAAGCAGCGTCGCAGCGGTATGGCGCAGCTTATGAGAAGACATCCCGGGCTGGTTCAGACCTGCTTTTTCAAGCATCGTGTAAACCACATGCTGCACCGCCCCACGGCCTATGCGGTTTTTCTGTCCGCTGATAAACAAGGCATCCATATCCAACGCACCGGGAATTTTATTCCGCATCGGCATATAATCCGCAATCGCCTTTTCGCACGCCGCGTTGAGGTAGACAATGCGCTGCTTGTCGCCCTTACCCGTCACGGTCAGCTTGCCGTCATGAATATCATTCAGGTTTATCCCAACCAACTCCGCCAAGCGCAAACCGCAATGCAAAAACAGCGTTAATATAGCTGTGTCGCGCTCTTTGTGTCTGCTGTCAACGGCGGCGAGCAATTCGCGGCTCTCCGACAACGTGAGGTAATGCGGAAGCGCAGGTTTAAACTCAGGGGCTTCCAAATGCTCCAACGGATTACTGGACAAAAGCTTTTGTGTCAGCATATAGCGATAAAACCGCCGCAGCGAAACAACCTTGCGGGCGCGTGATTTGGGTGAGTTTTTTCTGATATCCGCACAATATGCCAGAAATTCGTATACCTCATACAACTCCACTGAGCCGAGGATTTCCACAGTCAATGCGTCCAGCGGGATTTTCTCCCACGGCGTGTTTTTATCTTCAAGCAATCTGCGGTTTTGACACAGCCAACGAAAAAAAGTCCTCAAGTCGCCGGCATATTCGAGCACCGTCAGCGGCGACCGATTGCGCACCGCTAACAGATAATTGCAATAATCCCGCGCCGCTTTGGGCAGTTCCGCAAGCTCTTCCCGCCGCATATTAATTTAAATGCGCACGGAACGCCGCTTGCGCTGCCCTCTTGACGTCGCTTTGGTAATAGCCATAAGTCATAGGTTCGCCCGCCCGGACTTTTTCAGCATCGACAACACGGCAAAGGGTGAGCACGTGGTTTGGGTATACGCGCTCCTCCTCCACTTCCAATAGCACACGCGCAAGAGAATCCTGCAAAACCGGAAAGCCTAACCATTCCTCATGTGGAAAAGCGCCCCACTTATCTGCCTTAGCGCTGGATTGAAACCCAAAGTTCGCTAAAATCCACGGGTCCGCGTCTTGGCCAAGCACGCTTAGCGTAAATCGCCCGTGCTCGCGGACGGCGCGTACCGTTTCGCCGCGCGCCATAAAACTCACCGCAAGGATTGGCGCCGTGCCATCCTCCACCTGTGATACGGCATCAAGCACACGTCCGCCTGTCTGCGTCCCGGCAATATAAACGCCGTGCGATAGGGTAAATAATGCTGTGCTGTCCATACAAACCTCCCCTTCCTGCGTTAAAGTTGCTCCTGTGCGGCGTGGACATATTCCTGTGCATTGTCAAGGCTTGCGGCAAGCTCGTCACCGGTCCGCTCGCGCCGAACCCTAGCAGGGCTTCCCAAGCAGAGCGTTCCCGGCGGCACAACCGTACCGCCCGTAACCAGTGCTCCCGCGCCTACCAGCGCGCCCACACCGATTTCCGCGCCGTCAAGCACAATCGCACCCATGCCAATGAGAGCGCCATCGCCTACAGTGCAGCCGTGCAAAATTGCGCCATGCCCCACTGTGACGTTCTCGCCCAAAACAATCGCGCCGCCCGTTTCCGTGTGGAGTGAAGCGTTCTCCTGCACATTGCTGTTTTTGCCGATGACAATGCGCCCAATATCGCCGCGCAGCACTGCGCCATACCAAATGTTTGCGCCGTCCTCAAGGATCACGTCGCCAATCAGAGCGGCTGTTTCAGCAATTTTTGCCGTTGCTGCAATTTGCGGCTGTTTATCTCCGACAGGTTTGATAATCATGTGTGTCCTCCGGAATAAAAATCGTGCATGCAGTATTATTTTACACGAAACCGGAAGGAAAGTAAAGGGTTGGCCATTTCTTGCCTTTAGGACACTTTTTGTGCTGTGATTGCGCAAGCAGAATTTTTCTTTTAGGTGGCCGCAATGCGGGAATAGCGGACGCTTTGCATGCATTGGAACTTGCGCAAGGGCATTGCGGCAATTATGATGACGCGATAGAGTCATATATAAAGTACAGGCAATTTATTCAAGTGTTCCAAAATCAAATCAATTGAAGTTAGCGATGATTTTTAACAACATTGGGATTTCTTATGCTGACAAGAAAGATTTTGAAGAGGCGTTGCGGTGGTACTGCAAGGATTTAGAAATTGAAAAACGCTTTTTTGGAGAAAGATGATATTTCCATTGCACATACATACAGCAACATTTGTATTGCTTTCAGAAATCTAGGTGAACTTGATAAAGCGCTGGAATATCTGGAAACGAAAAAGAGAATATGTGAAAGCGTCCCGGACAAAAAATCATCCAAGTACCACTGCTGCATACAACAACATTGAAAACCAATATGATGTTCAGAATCAAAGAATCAGAAGCTTTGGAATGGTGTTTAAATGCATACAAGGTTGTGTGTAAGCCGGCGTTGGGCCGGGGATAAAACTATATGCAAGAAACCGCGAATACCTGCAAGCCAAGTAGCCGGAGCAATACCCGCTTGCCCTTTTATGATAAAGTGGTTTGCGCTTGCAAACGGCAGGCCAAAACAAAACAGACGTGAAGCACCTTGCCCCCACGCCTGTTTTTCCACGCACCGCTTATTTGGGTAACTGCGACTGAATTCCCTGAAACTTTGTTTTTGTCTGCGTAACCATTTTTTGCTGCGCCTTTTGCGGCGCGTACCATCCGCGCTGCTGCATCTGCGAAAACACGCTGCTCTGCAGATTTTGGTTTTCGCGCCAAAGGTTCAGAAAATCAGCCTTGAGCCGCTGATTTACGCACTCGCTGCTGTAGGTGTTGTAAACTCCGGTAATGTGCTTCTGGCTGGTGAGGATGTCGTCCATAATCTCTTGGTCAGCCATGGAGAACCCGGAGGACATTGCTTGCATTTGCGGTGCCGAACTGCGCTTTGCGGGCGGCTTCTTCTTCGTTGCTGCCGTGGTGGTCTTTTTGCGTGTTGCTGTAGTTGTCGCCATACTCGTCGCCTCCTTTTAGTTGAGATAGCCCAATAGGGTGTCAAAGTGTTTGCGGTGTTGCTTTGCGGATTGCTGACAGGCCTTTTGAATCTGCGGGTCTTGGGCCACGGCGGCAAAGCTGTGGAATTTTTTTACAAGCATTTGCTCGCAGTTGAGGGTATCCTCCAGCGCGTGGAGTTCCTCGGCGGTCAGGTTTGCCATGGGAACGCTCCTCTCGTGTGTCAATGTCGAAGCCATGCTTCTACGGGGAGTATTGCCAAGTATTCATTATTTATGCATGGCGGGGCGGAATAAGCCGCTTGTAAAAACATGTAAGCTCTTTGCTTATTATTCTTTAAAAGACTTTACAGCCGCGCAAAAATCTGATATACTTTATTCGTGAAATTTTGACACAAGTGAGGTAAATACCTGTGAGCAAAAATAAAAATCTTCGGAATATTATTCTCGGTGTGGCAATTGCCATCGGAATTGTTTGTATTATTATACCATTTAGCAGTTTATTCCCGTGGTCTGCGTTTGCGAATAATGAACCGACAGATGTGTGGACCGTTGCTTCTATCGAGTCCTCAAATGAGGCGCCGGCAGATACGCATGTTGAGTCCAGCACTGCATATGTACCGCCGGCAACTGTTGCCACTACGCTTGTGCCAACCACAACCAAGCCCAAGCCGCCTGCAGCAACAACTGCAAGGCCGGTCACGGCTCAGCCAACAACAATTGTGCCGCCAACAACCAAGGCTCCGGCGCCCACAACAAAACCTACGCCCTCGCAGGCCGGCAGCAGTTCAGGTGGGTTTAACCATGCGGATGGTGCTACCGAAGCCCCGCGGGATGGCGAAGACGATCCGCGTGCCGTCCTTTCCTATAAAATGAACGCTGTGGACGGTTACTTCTACACTGAGCAGGAGGCTTGGCAGCGTGCTTTTGGGTTTTGCCGTGCTTATGACCAAGGCGCACCAATGATATTCATGTTTTATGATACAGTGCGTTTTCAGTTTACTTATGGCGGTTATGACTGGATGGTTCAACTTTGGAAAGGGCAATATGGCTGGATGTTCCTTGGCTCTGAGGTCGGTGTGTATTATCTGCCGGAGGGCAGGGGCTACAACCCCAACCGCGCGAATAAAGGCTTCAAGCAGGCACTTTATCCAGCTGTCCCCAATGAGGATATGCTGAATATTTCTACCGCACTCTTTAACTTTGGCGAGTTCCAGGCAAAGCGCCCGTATAAGCCCTATTGGTGGTGCACGACCTTTGTACCGGGTACACTCAAAAAGAACGCTGACCGCTCACAGTTACGCGTGGAGTTGGTTATTGAGATGAAAAACAACGAAATGGCTGATGCTTTTGAGGAGGCAGTGAGCACCATTGGCTTCACGCGCTCTGGCAAAAGCTATGCAAGCTGCATCAAAACTGGGTTTGATCACTCGGATGTATATGCCCGCAGCGGCGCAAAGTTTGCCATAAATTGGCTGCTCGCTGGTGCGCCAAAACCGAATACCAGTGTGGCATATTAAAACGATTTCGTTGCCTTTGCGACATTTGTTAAAGATTGCCGATAAATTTTTTGTAATTTTTCGCAAAAACACTTGACAACGGCGCAAAGCTCTGATACAATTAACATATAGATGCAGTCAAAGAAAGGATGTCTAACTATGAAAAAGGCTTTAACGCTTATCCTTACGCTGAGCATGCTGCTCACATTTGGGATGTTTGCGTTCGCGGAGGAACTGGATGACGGATGGGATGCTGACTTGGAGCAAATCCTTGGGCAGAGCGTTACGACAACCGCGCCCGAAAAAGGACTCAACAGTGATGTTTCTGCAGTTTTAGGCGATAGCATTGGTGGTGATCTGCTTTCCACAGTCACAGATTTGTTCAGTGGATTTGATCTCAGTATGTTCACGAATGTTCTCGGTGATTCTGCTTCGTCCATGGGTCTTGATCTGTCTACGATCTTCGATCTGGGTAATTTGGGTGATATGGATATCATTGCCACTTTTGCAGATACCATTGGCGGCTTGCTCGCTCCTATGGGTATTGATGTGCAAAGCTTTATGGGTGACAGTGCACTGTTTGGCTTCTTCAGCAAGCTTTATACAGGTATTTACACTGGCGGTGGCGGCGGTAGTACTGTTCCTACGAATGCAGCACCACCACCGACCGATGATGGCAACAATAATGATAACCCCACAATCCCCAACACCGGCGTTGAAATGAATGTTGCGTTGGTTGCTATGGGGGTACTCGTGGTCGCAGTTGGCGCTGCGTTTGCACTGCGCAAAAAGAAGGTTGCAGTTTAAGGGGATTCACCACTGTAAAACAAAGAACGTTGCTGTTGGAGCGGGGTAGTCGTAAGGAAATATCATCAAAATTTTAAGAACGCAGTTGGAACACAGTATTTGTTAAAAACTGATTGGAGAAATTCACGATGAGCAAATCCTTATTTTGAGCAAATGAGCGCGTCGCTTACCGCCTTGGAATAACGGCTATCGTTATTCCAAGGTTTCACATTGCCCGATAGACAGTTCGGTACTTGTTAATCCTTCCATGGGGGAACTCCTTTCAATTTTAGCAATCAAACGTAAATAACCCAGCGGGTTCAAAAGACAATACCTCATATCCCGCAGAATGGTGATATGTTGCAGAAAGCCCCCGGATAACGCAAAGGAGGAAACCTCCTGCGGTTGGGCAACGGCAGAGCTTTGAGCAGGCTAGGCGGTTGCCTTTTTCTTTTTGAAGCCGTATTTGATAGCGTTAGCTTTCAGAACCGATTTTTGAGCGTCCGATACAGCTTTAGGAGGTACGACCTTTACCCACTGTTTTGGAACTAGATATGTTTCCCCTTCGAAGCCGTCAGAGCTTTCGAACACAGCTTTAGAAGACGGCAGGGCGGCTAATTTAAACAGCTTGTTTTTAAGGGCAAGATTGTTCGTGTAGACAACGGCGGGCGCATTTGTTTCATCAAAGCGAATGATAGTTTCCATTTCTTCTTTAGTCAACGACATGGTCTTTCACCTCCCCTCTTTTTGCTTTGAACCACTCCAGAACCTCTTGCAGATCGTAGCACTTTTGGAACGGGGGGAACTCAGAGGAAGGAAAGAAGGGTAGGGCGCGAAACGTGCAGGTAATCGCACATTTGCTTTTCGGTGAAGATGGTTGGCATGGTAGAACCTCCAGTGATAAAAATTAGAAATGCAAAATTTCTTAGTATACCATTTTCTCTGTATGTCAATAGATTTACCAAGATATTACGTAAATTATTTTAGCTTAAATAGAAAAATCTTGCTATAACAACAATGCATATGTTATGATAACTTTTAAAGGTGATACAAATGATTCATAGCGCGGCAGGATATGAAAACCTTCCAACAAAAGTACTAATGGAAAAACTAGAAGCGAAGGTTAAAAGAATACAAATTGCAGGACAAATATTGCGATATTTAAGAAAAAAAAACGGACTAAAACAAAAAGATATAGCTACAAAACTCGGTATAGTGCAACAAACATATGCAGGATACGAAAACGGATGGCACGAACCAAACCTAGATATTTTAATTCAATTAGCAAATTTTCACGGCGTAACATTAGATTATATTTCAGGAAGGCTTTTTGATGAATGGTTAATAGAACCTTTTTTCAATCTGAAAGAAAATAATCAATCAATGACAGATATTTTTGAACACGCAAAGAGACAAAATGAAGACGCAATCAAATTTTCAGATATAGTAATGGACAAAAGAATACACAATAAAGATTAACCCTAATGTCCCCTGCAAGGCACTTTACACCTTTGGCATTTTATAAACAGCACAACAACCACCCCACACACCCCCCCACCTATGAAAAGTTTAAACACCTTCTAGGCCCATCAGAAGGCCAGCAATCGCTATATATCGCTGCACAGCAAAGTTTCCAAGAGGGGTTTTATTCCTCGTCCCTCTCCCTGCTGCACACTTCGGGTTACCTGCTGGTCGGTAAACTTCCCGGGGCGCACGGCAATGGCTTTGTTCGCTATACTCCATTGTGTTACTCTCCGTTGCACTTGCTTGCTAAAAACAACCCCGGGAACGGAAGTAAAGGATTGCTGCGCAACTTTTTTTTGGACACAAAAAAGCGGCCATTGCGATGGCCGTCCTTGACTACCGTGCCCGGGGTTGTTTTTATATGGCCGCAAGCGCAACGGAGCGAGTGAGAACCATCCGACGCCTAGGAGGTTTCCGGACACGGCGGGGGCGGCATGTGCGGGGCACAATTAAGCACATCAAAGGGCCAGCTTTTGAGAACTCTTTCTTGTCATAATATATATATTATATAGGAACACAAAATAAAATCAATATGAAAACAGCCCGCCTGCCAGTAATCAAGAATGATTGCCATCACTTCAAGAAACTCCTCCGTTGCGGCCGGGCTGTTTTCAGTGTTCATTATACATGCAGACACGCCGTTTGCAATGTTAGTAGGATAATCCACGGCTCGCGCTTTACGGCGCGGGCTTTTTCGTTGTCGAAAGTAATCGTTAAATTTGAATACCATCTTTTGACGATTACTCGTCCAAATAAGTTAAATTTAACGGTTACAATGTCGGGTTAAAACGAAAATTCCATTCAAGCGAGATTTCAGCCGATTGCGTCTAATCGTTAAAAATAATAAAGGCTCTGAAAGTCCGCAGAATAAGGGGTTTGCGGCGATCTAAGCGTGAAACGGCGTTGTATCAAAATCAGTAGTGCAAGCCACGAGGCGATTGTTGACTAAGATACGTTTGACCGGGTACAAAAGTTGCGTGCCGCTGGCAAACGCAGGCGAACCAAAAGCGGTCGCCTGCGTTTGCTTTCAGGTATTGCCTACTGTGCGGACTGCGGCAGCCGGATGTAT
The DNA here is from genome assembly GCA_031267965.1 of Oscillospiraceae bacterium. Classification (GTDB taxonomy): domain Bacteria; phylum Bacillota; class Clostridia; order Oscillospirales; family Acutalibacteraceae; genus WRKY01. The sequence goes on from JAIRYC010000010.1 coordinate 33,529, forward strand.
TTGTCATCTGGTTCTTGCTTAAAGCCCGAACAAGATAATTTGGTCTGCTCCGGTTTTCGCACTAAGAAGAAAGTTTGCGATTCCTCACACTATATTCGGCTCGTGGTTTTAGAGCAATCGGTGCTTGCATGCATTCAACAGGTTGTAGCCTTTGCCACCGAATATGAACGGGAATTTGCGGAAATCCTTCGTCAGGACAGCGCGCTGAAAAGTCGCAAAGAACTGGCGGAAAGAAAACGCAGACTTTCTCAATCTGAACGCCGCATAGCGGAGTTGGACAGCATCGTTCAGCGGCTCTATGAAGACTTTGTGTCTAATAGACTGACCGAAGATCGGTTTATAAAGTTGTCGCAGGGTTACGAAAAAGAGCAGCAGGACTTGCAGATTCAGACTGCGGAGTTGTCGCAGCAGATTTCCGAACAGGAAAAGCAGACGTTGGACTTGGAGCGGTTTCTGAAGCAAGTGCGAAAGTATACGCAAGTTACGGAACTAACGCCTACGCTTTTGAATGAGTTGGTGGAACGCATCGTGATCCATGAGCCATGTAAGGCAGACGGCAAGCGCATTGTTGACATTGACGTTTATTTCAATTTCGTCGGTTTGATTGAAAAATTGGAATTGCCGAAGCCTGACAGCCTTGAAACGGCGGCACAAGCTGGAGCAGAAAACAAATCAATGCAAAAATAATGATTTTGGTTTCGCCAATGCCCTATAACTTGGGTTTAGAAGTCCGAATCATGAAAAATAGCTAAGATACATCATGTTTTATGAACGACCAACATAACATGACGCTTTTTAATACTGCGTAACTTTAGTCCCTGTAACCCTGCTTCGCCCATTTATGCCGTATTGCAATGAGGAGAACAGAAAGGACACCGCAAAGAAAACCGACGCTTTTTAGCCACTCAAACTGTGCGAATACAATTGCCAGCACAACGGCAAGCATAATGGCGCAAACAACAGCGGCTTCTATTGCGAAATTCTTCCAAGTATATTTTTCACCATAACGCGCACTGTGCTTTTGCTGTTGATTCTGAGAAAGAATTGGCGGAGGTGCTTTTGTGTTCGTGTTAGGTACCTGACCTGCCGCTGCAAGTTGATGTGAACCCTGTGCGGGCACCTGTTCAAACATCAGGCGCAGTTGGGCGACTGTGTGCGCAATACCATTGCGTTCGAGCCTTTCGCTTTCCGAGAAAAATTGACAAAGTTCTAATCCGAGGCGACGCGCATCAGGGTCATTCTTTGCGTTCAAACATTCCCAGATTTTTTGCCGCAGTGCGATTTGAAAATTCTCTTGGAAACTTTTGCTCTCTATCATCAGCGTTTGGGATCTCTCCCGCAGGGTTTCCAAGCGCTGTTGCATGGAGGGCAGCATAGGATGTCCTTTGCGGAAGTCCTCTAAAATCCAAAAGGAGCGTTTCTGCTCATCGGGTTCATTGCTTTGCTCGTGAGCAACAGCGGGAGCGGGAGAAGCCGGCGCGGCAACCGTTGTGGCAGATTGTTCCGCTGGACGCGGCGATTTTTGCGTATCCTTTGGCAAAGCATTTTTATAAGCTTGGTGGTAATTATCCAACGCCTTGCGCACAAGCGGCGACGTAGCTGTCCGTTCGATTTTTTCCCCATCTAAGCGTTCCCACGCGCTGAGCACAGGCATAGGCACACCTTTGCCTTCCGGAGCTTTGCATAGCTCAGCCGCAAGCACTTCAATCAGTCCGGCAATTACCTCGTCCTTCCGCGCCTCAGATTCCGGCAGGAGTGCCCAGACATGCATGGCGCCGTTAATTGGTGTGTTGCTCCAAGTGAGATTGCCGACAATATATGCCGAAGCTTCGTCGTAAAGCCCGGGCGCGCTGCGTTTTGCATCTTCATTCATAAAGTCAGAGAGTGTGGCGGCGATTGCGGCAATGTTTCCTGCCGGGACATCAACCTCGCACAGATGTGCCATTTTTTCCAAAAGGCTGCCGCCTGAGTTCTTTCCGGCGGAATTCTGTTCCTCGAAAAATTGGTTTTCGTCCATAATAGCGCCCCCCTTCCTTGCTGATATTTGAAAATAGGTAACAAGTTGTTTTCCAATCAGGCCAATGCCGCATGCACAACCAGTGTTGGCAAGAAATATTTGCCAGCCTGCTATGGGGCAGTTGCGCTAGGCTTTATAATATTTTAACACTTATTATGCTTTTCTGTCAACCTGTCACTTTATTCTTACGATATTATTCGACATTTTGGCATATTTTCCAGCGTTTGAAACAGTTTATTCGTCCTCTGACTTGCCAAGTATGCGTTGGCGTGATTCATCCAGCCATGCCTGAAAATCCAGCTCGGTTATGCCAACGTCAGGTACAGGAGGTTTGATGACTACGGGTTCCGCAGCTTTTTCTGGGCGCGCCGCATGTGTCTTCGCATGAAATTCCTCTTCGTCTTCTTCAGCCCTCTCGCCTGCAAGCTTGCGCATCTCAAGCACAATATCGCCGTCCGTTTCTTCGTATATGTGCATACCTTTCTGCCATTTTACAACTAACTCACGTATAGCAATGACCACGGCCGCACCAATCAACACGCCCAACGCGATAATTAGCAGAGTTAGCAGCGGGTGGTTACTCTCGGATAGCTTAAGGTGTGGCTGCGCAAAGGAAGTGTAATAATCTCCCTGCGTAAATTTTGCCAAATAATCCGGCGCGGTGTAAAGTGCATTGTTAAGCCCCGCCGCACAGGCAAGCAAGGCAGTCAGTGCACAGGTAACAATTGTCCCCGGAATGACTGAAATCGGCGAACGATAGGTAAATGGCATCCCGAAGGCGACTGTGAGCTTCATGTTGTCAAACAGCGCGTTGATTGGACCCGAGACGGCAAGGTTCATGTCGTCTGTGTCCATCTTGCCGCCACGCTTTGTAACTCTGCTCAGGAAATATGCCGCAAAGCTCACCCAGCCCGTTGCCGCAAAGGTGAGCGCAAAAGCGGTCATTGGTACGCCATTGCCTGCCGCCGCCGCATTCGAAGCCGCGCGGAAAGCAGCCATGGAAAGCGGCCCGATTGTATCTGCCCCCACGAGCACGCCAAGCAACAAGCCGCCGCCAACATTTTTGCCTGCTGCAAAAGTGTCAGTAATTAATGGTTCCAGTGTTTCTCCCAAAGCTTTCATCGGCATGGCAAAGCCATACTGCACGGTAAAATATGTAATCAGCGCAGTAACAATGGGAAGGATGAGCACAAGCACAATCAGGTCAATGCCTTCTAAAACAGCAATGCCCTTTAAGTCCTTCAGCTGTTTGTATTTTGACGCGATAGCACTAATCGGCTTATCAAAATTGGGCGCAAGCGTGTTCTTAATGTGGTTCCAGAGCGTGTACAGCCCACGGATACCATATCCTACCGCAAGCGCAATAAACAGGAAGCCCATATAGCCTATGTTCAGGCCACCGGCGCCGCCTTGTGGTGGTGTGAAGAAGTCAGTATACAGCGGGGCGGAAATGGTCTCGCCGCCGTAAAGTCCGGCAAAATGGGAGTAATAAAGACTGAGCGTAAGCGCAGGCGCGATTGCGGGTATACCGGCGATCAGATACGCCAGCACCAGCGTAAAGCATACAAAAGCGAAATCCGTCGCCCAAAAGCACAGGTGCCAAAAGACCTGCCAAAAGTTTGTTGCGGGGATTGTTATGTGCAAAACATTACCGGCCACAAAGACAAAGCCTGCTCCCAGCGCGCCAAAGAGCTGGAAGACGAACATCACGGAAGTGGCGCGCGCAACGGCGGACTTGAGGGTTACCGGAGCGCCGAGTTTTTTCTGCATGTTTTTTTGCATAATGATATCCTTTCGCGCGGTTATTGATTATGAATTCACTTTAAAAATTCCCGGGTCAATCAGCGTGCAGATATAATACAATGTTGAGATAACCAGCGATGAAAAAACACCCAAAAGAAAAAATCGGCCTCTTTGTCTTTTTTTAAAATGCTTGCCAAAATAAGTAAGAATACCAAGAATTAGCCACGAGAAGCAGAACAATCTGCTGAAACAAACGGCAAATTTACAATATTTTTAAGTACCGCAATATTGTTGAAAAACGCAAACAAAGTAACCATGATCAGAGAAAATGCGCTTCCCACCGCACTGGGCTTTGCAGCCCGTGCATATTGCGGCAAAAGACTGGCATAAGTAAACCTTGTTGGATTTGGAATTTGTGGCATTCACTTACCTCAGTCAAACAGATAAAACATCCTAAAAGATACTATACTCTATTTCCGCAAATTTTGCAATAGGCTTTGGACGGTTTGCCGAAAAAAGCAGGGTGGAAAGTGCAGTGCGCCACTCACATAAGGAAGTATCATCAAAAAAATTAGAATGCAGTCGGGACACGGTATTTGTAGCAAATACTAAAACTGATTGGAGAAATGATGATGAAATCCTTATTTGAGCAAATGGGCGGGACGTACCGCCTCGAAAACGGCTATCGTATTCCAAA
>JAIRYC010000046.1 GCA_031267965.1 Oscillospiraceae bacterium
ATTCATCAACATAGATAATGCGTTCCGGTCCTATACTTTTCCTTTAGAAAGGCATCCGGATGCTGCTCCACATATTCCCTCAACCGAGTGGGTTCTATTTTGCGCCATGTCTCCCTGCGTTTTTTAGGCTTCAAATCCCCGGTTTCTTTCAACTGTGATTTCCACTTTTGTAGTGTGGATGGGCTTACTTTGAATACCTGGGCCGTTGCCCTCTTGCTGTGTCCGTCGCTCCAATACTCTATCGCTCGGCGACGATATTTTACATCATAACTCATTTCTCTATCTTATCATTCTTTGCGATTTGTTTCAACTTAGTGGACTATAAATCAATTCAATGACACCATGTATTTCCAAACATTTGTTGGCACAACAAATGTATTAGCAGCGCTATTGAGCCACTCCTAATAAGCTAAGGCGATACCGCGATTGTCCTCGGCGCACTCGGCTGCGGAGCGTTTCGCAATGACCCAAAACTCGTCGTGCGTGAGTTGAAACCGCTCCTGTATGACGACGGCTACGCGAAACTGTTTGACCGCGTAGACTTCGCCGTTCTCGGTCGCGGTGAAGTCGGTAGGACGAATTACCGGGAGTTTAAGTCAGCGTTGTCATAACAATTCAGACAGCAGCAATAGGCAAAAATACCCGCAGCCGAACCAGATTGAATGTCCGCCCCGCAAACCTCCGCGCGGCGCTCAGGTCGCACCTCTGCGTTGCCCTATCCTCCGCCCGGGGTAAAGCATTTTTAGTATCCGCATTTTATCCGAAGGTCATTCCGTTTACACAGTTTGCGGCATACTCCTCTTTAATGCTCAATATGTGAAATATGCCAAGCTGACCGCCGTCATTTTTTCGCTTTGAAAGATAGGAGATAAAGGCGCGGTAATAACTATATACCGGCAGCCGTCATTTGAGAAACTACTTTTCCCGCCCGCGCTTCAATGTCATTGCCGCTTGATTTATGAAGAAACAAATCGAAAACGACAGCCCCGTCTTTAGTAAACAAAACCCTGTCGGCTCTGGCGGCAACTTTCGTGTCGTGAGTTACGAGCAGTATAGCCGTACCGTCTCTATTGATATCCGCAAGCAAAGCTATTATTTCCTCGGCTGATTTTGAGTTGAGCGCACCGGTAGGTTCATCGGCAAACAGGATTTCGGGCGAGTTTATAAGAGCGCGACAAATCCCGGCACGTTGCAACTGCCCTCCCGAAACCTCTGTGGTATCACGTTTCTCAAGCTCGGCTATTCCAGTTTTAATCATCAGGGCTTTTGCCTTTTGCGTGATCCCGTTTATGTTTCTCTTGCTTTCCTGTAAAGCGGGGAGAATTATGTTGTCCAAAAGGTTCAGATTCTTGAGCATAGTCGGTTGTTGAAACACAAAGCCCATTTTTGTCCGGCGGATGTCGGCAAGTTCATTTTCACCGAGTTCAGACAATTCAATATCATAAAATTTCACCGACCCTTCCGTGATATTGTCCATCCCGCTCAACGCAAACAACAAAGTGGATTTCCCCGAGCCGGACGGCCCCATTACGGCGACAAACTCGTCTTTTGATATTTCTACGTCCACTCCGTTGAGCGCGCCGATTTTTTCCTTGCCGGCACCGAATGTCTTAACGATATTTTTCCCTGTGATTATCTTCTCCACGCCTTATACCTCCTTGATATGTTCTGAGATTTTCAACAGCCGGATGTCTGAAACGCCCAATAATGTGGCGACATATACGCATAGCGCAATCAGTAAAGGTGAGAACAGATAGGAAAACAAAGGGTTCACCACAAATTTGAACGACGACGCGCCAAAGGATGAAATTAGGGCCACACCCACGAGTTCCCCTAAAGTATTTGAGAGAAGTGTTCCGATGACTACGCCGGTGGCCAATACACCCATCCCGCGCGTTATATATTGCCTGCGGATATTTGCGTTGTTGAATCCTATTGATTTTAGGATTGCGACAGAGTATCTGTCTTTCGCAACCAACATTTTCATAAACAACAGCGTTACTAGTACCGTAAGCGCGATTGTCAATCCAATGGAAACGCGGGACGCTATCTGCACGGCGGCAATGGTGGCACCGAACATCTGCTCTATATCTTCCTCTACGCCCGAAACCTTTGCAAACGGGAATATTTCCCTATACTGTGAAACCTTCGCCGAGGCCGTCAAGCCGTCAACAAAAGTAACCGGGATACTGCTCCATAGAATTTCACCCTGATTTGCTTCAAAAACAGCTTTTGTAGTAAAGCCGCCATTGGTGATGTCAGAGTAAATCCCGCATATTGTAAGGCGCCGTTCCTCGCCGTCAATAATCAATAGTATTTCATCGCCAACTGTTTTTTCCAGCTCGTCGGCGTTAGACTTAGAAATCGCTATTTCCGCTTCCGTTTGCGGCATTCCTCCGCTGGAGTAGAAAATGGGAAAGGCGGTATGGTCGCCAAGCTCCACTCGAAGCCGCCGCACAGAACCGTCGCCTGCTATCATGTCAAACATCTTGCAAACAAGGACGGTGTATTTCGACACACTGTCGTCACCTGCCAGGGCATCCGCTATTTGTGCGGTGCTCCCCGCAACGTCATCCGTCAGCGTTTGAGATATTCCTATCGTTACATCACATTGGCCGATACCCATGTAGGTCATGAAGCTCCTTGCTGAAATCGTGTTATAAATATTTTGCGGGACATTCATAATGAACGATGAAATTATCAGCACCGTTAGCATGGTTATGTAAAGTTTTTTTCGTGAAAGTACATCTTTAGTGCCGAGAAAGATATTGCTTGAAAACAGTTTATTTCCGCTTAACGTAAAACCTCTTATTAACTTGGTTTTTTCCTGCGGCGCACCGAACCGTACCGCCTGCGCCGCCGATATTTTGCGGAAACGGCGCAGAACGCTGTTGACGTATAACATAATCACTGTGAATATCAGCGCCGAACCAATGAAGCCAAACAGTAATCCGGGAATGAAACGATTACTCTCGCCCAAATACAGGCGGATATTTTCCATAAACGGGCTTTGAACAAGTACCGAAATGATGAAACCGGCAAGACAGGCCACCCCTGCAATCGCGCCATATTTGACCATATACAGCTTTTTGATATGCGACACTCTAAGCCCTACGGCTTTTAGCACGCCAATCTCCTTGTAATCTTCCTCTATTTTAGCAAGCAGAGAAAAGCGAATGCACAAAAGGGCGACAACAATAACAAGCAAACTTATAAGCACAAGCACAGCTATCATGATTCCATCTGTGATTGCGTTTACAATCCTGATAATAGAAAAGGTAATAGCAGGCGGCCCGTTTGCGGGAAGCTCTGCCATAAGATATTCAGACTCAAAGGCTGATGCTTGAGAAATATCATTTAATCGAAACTCAATCAGATACTCCATTATTCCGAAATCCCGTATCTTTTCAAAATCATTATCGCTTACAAGGAAGCGTTTGGACGATACAAGAGCCGCGTTCATCTGCGAATCCCTCAGAAACCCCGCGACGGTGAAATTGACACCGCATACCGTCACCGTGTCGCCAATCTCCGCCGCTCCTTGTCTCATATAATAGATAGGAACGTAAACCTCACCATCGGCGGGCTGAATCACGTTGTTGTTCAAATCCAAGAGAAAGTCAAATTCTTTGCTTTGGGTCGAGAATCCGTTATCCTGCACGCTCCAAGCAAGCGCATCTTTTCCGATGATTATTTCCGCGCCGTCAATATTCAAATAGTCAAGCACTTGAAAAGCTTCCACATTATCATGGGCGCCCGCGTAACGCCGTAACCTCTCCATATCAAAGCCGCCCGTGTGCATTTGCATAAAGTGGGGCGATTTTGCTTCTATGAGTATATTGTCGATAGCGCCAAGCAGATTGACAATCAACATGGCGGCAAGCGACGTAAGCATTGCGGCGACAAGGATAAACGCTGTAATCGTCGTGGTGGGAGTGTCTAAAGTAATCATTTTGTGATAGAATAGAGGCATGAAAAAGACAAAAGAAACATCTGAAAAAAGGTGCCCGGTGTGCGGGAAAACACAAAATCAAGCGAAAAAAGGGTTTAACAAATCCGGAACCCAAAAGGTATTTTGTAAAGAGTGCG
>JAIRYC010000097.1 GCA_031267965.1 Oscillospiraceae bacterium
AAGGCTGGCGGTACGGGCGCCGGAGCGCAGCCCGTATCGCCAGCGCAGCCTGTGCCGCCAGCGCAGCCCGTAACGCCAGCGCCAACCGTACTATCCGCGCCGCCCGCGCCGCCAATATGGAGGGCGCCTGGCGCACGCTCGGCTCCGGCGGCCGCTGCCGGCAGGCACGACCCGCAAGCGCGCCCGCCTGAGCCGGAAGTCCCCGACTACATTTGCAGGCTGCGCAAACTGGTGCGGGGCAGATACACCCAAGCATGAGAAGCGCGCTCGGCGGAGCCGAAGCAACGGCGCATGCCGCCAATGGCTCGCGCTTGAGGGAAAATTTTATGCTATGCCCGCACTGCGGCTGCCGGGGCAATAACGAGTTTTCGAACACACTCATCATTTTATGGGAGGCGTAAAGCTTATGGCATTTCCGTATGATGGAATCCTTGACGATCTTGGCATGGCGAATTTTACTGAGGATCTGCGAGAAAAAGCTCGCGCGATCATTCAGGAAGAATTTGAGATGCGCGTCGGCGCGGATCTGTGCAGCGGCATGGAGGGCTGGAAAGTCAACGAGTATAGCGCTATCATAGCTGATGTCGGCCAAGGCCAGCGCTGGCTCGATGAAAACGAGCCGGAATACCACAAGAGCGCCATGTATAAACTGCTAGCCTCAAGGGGGCTGGAGGGCCCCGAGCTAATCGCAATGGCCTCCAGCACTCTGTGGCTGGAGCGAAACTGCCCGGACTACGAAAAAGTCGTGTGCGAGTGCAGGAAGCAGATTTGGTGCGAGCTCAACCGGTATCAGCAGTTTATTTCACCCCGTTTATAGGGGAGCGACGGCTGGGAGGGGGAAGTGCGGGGGTGGGTGAGAAGCCATTGCTGCCCAGCCCCGTGCGCCCAGTGGTTTCCGCTTGCCACCGCGTGCCCTGCGTGGACACGCGCGCCCTGCGGATCCCGCTTGCCCTGCATGGACACGCGGACACAGGCACGCGCGCCCGGCGTGACCCGCGTGCCCACGCGCAAGCAATAAGTTTGACTGTGCTGAAACGTCCGTGCTACAATGGTTGCAGGCCGCATGCGGATATGGCGGAACTGGCAGACGCGCTGGATTTAGGTTCCAGTGGGAAACCGTGCAGGTTCGAGTCCTGTTATCCGCACCATGTTTGGACGTCACCTTTGATACAATGGTGATTTGCGGAACACCCCCTATTTCTAGGGGGTGTTCCGCTTTCCGCGCCTCAAAACTGGCTCTTGAATCGCACAATATCCGCATGAAAACGGCCTAAAGACGCTCCCGCGCTTGAACGCAAAAATACACGATTGCACCTAAAAGTTCTCACTTGCACCCAAAATCCTTTACCCATGTATAAACGTGTATTCTTGCACCCAGCCAACAATCATAGCCAGTGTATGATTGTTTTAATGGCCTCGTCACAGGCATCAATGACAGCAACACATCGCCTTAAGCTGTCGTGAAAAGCTGCGAATTCATCTGTATTTTGACAGCAGTTTTTGACAGCAACGCGCCCGAAGGCGTGCGCGGTTGTGCGCGCGCAATACAGGGGTGGAGATAAAATCCACTGAAAAAACGGGGGGCGAAATATTTACCCTCCATAATATTTGATTGAATTCACCCCCGTAGTATTTGATTTATTTAAAATTTCTTTGGAGCCGCCTCTCGGGCTTGAACCGAGGGCCTACGGTTTACAAAGTATAGAGCCTAATCCCATAATTGTCCGCGTGGCTAACCCGTTTTCACCTCCATTGTCTCGCGGCGTTATTCGCCGTGACAGCAATTTTTGACAGCAATGGCTACGCGTGGCGGCAACGGCGTCCAAGGCCAGTTGCTTCTCAACAGTCTCTATGGTTCGTCTTTGAACGCCAATGTCACAGTGCTGGTATATTTGCCGCGTTATATTAGAGTCGGCGTGACCGAGAATACCTTGCGCGTCCTTAATCGGCGCGCCCGCGTTTTTGTGAGCGGTGGAAGCGATGTGCCTTGTGGTATGAAAAGTAATGCGAGGTAATTCCGCCCTCGCAGTAAGCCTGTAAAACGAGCGGAGGAAATTACGGGCTGAGACCGGCGTTCCCAGGCGAGTGGTCAGAACAAGCCCTTTAAGCGAGTAATCCGCGTCCGGAATGTAGCAGTTTTCCACGTCTATGCTATTATCACGCGCTTTTTGGAGTAAAACCCGCGTCAAACTTTCACATAGAGGCAAAGTGCGGTTACCGCTCTCCGTTTTGACGGGAAGCGCCTGATTTTGCCCGTCAACTCTTTGCATTTGTTGGCGTATCGTAAAAACTTCGCGCTTAAAATCAAGGTCACACCATCGGAGGCCCAATATCTCTCCCTCGCGCATTCCGTAAAGAAAACCTGCAAGAAAGCCGACATATAATGGGTGATTTTCAGCGACTTCGATAAACTTCAGCAGTTGTTCCGATGTCCACAGCGTTTTGGTTTTGGGTTTGTATTTCGGTAAATCAATCAACCGCGACCCCGCTACATTGCGGAACACCAACTCATCTCTCATCGCTTTTCCCAATGCGGCGGACAATACCGCGCGCGCCTTATGGATTGTCCGTATCCCGACGCCGTCGTCACGCAATAGGTCGAACGCGGTTTGCACGCAACGGACATTTAAGGCGTCTAACCGTTTTCCGCCTAACGCGGGTTTCAAATACATCTTCACAGAACGTTCGTACTCAATTGCCGTTTTACGGCGCGTTGTTTTCGGCAAAACATTTTCAACCCAATAATCCAAATATTCCCCGACTGTCCAACGCCGCTCGGCAAAGGGTATTTTTTTCTTTTCTTGTAACAGCGCTTCTGCCAATTTCGCCTTTACATCCTCTCGCTTTTTCGCGGTAATGCAAAGGCGTTTTCGGGTACCATCGGTTAGCGTTACATACGCCTGCGCCATCCAGCGTCCGTCTTGGCGTTGAAAGATTGTGCCGTCGCCATTTGCTCCGCGCTTCATGCGTTGCCCTTTGGCATCGGGACATAATCCTTGGCAACTGCCTTTGGCTTAATTTTATTTGCTTTTCGCAACAATTTTCTCTCCTTCCTTTGTTTTTTGCGCATAACATCTATCACTCATCTCGCGGATTAAGTCAAGTGGTTTTCCGAGAAACCCGACAGAATGACGCGCCTTTATTCACCGCCTCTATCGTCTCATCTAAGCGCCTCCGTAATATCCTGTCCGACTTGGCCGCCCCCGCCCGCTTAAACAAACGCATGCCGAAACGGCATGGGAGCCATATCCGTTAAATCCTGCAAAGCGCGAAGCGGCGGACGTTTGCCGGAATACCTTGCTATCGCGGGCTGTCTGTCGGTTCGTCGTGGCTTTTTCTTCTTTCCGACTGGCATCCAATGGTCGTTGTAGAGTTTGATTACCATAATTTTTTGACAAGAAATTATGCGGGTAAGTATTGTCAAATTATTCCTAATCAAGCTACGGGCTAATCAGCAAATACTGGAACGAAATCAGAATAAGAAGCAGCCACCGAACCGGCAAGGTCAATCTCAAGCCCATCCACAACGCTCTTAAACTCACGCTTAGCGTCTTTAGTGGAAATATCTTTCATAACTGTTTCCAGCTCCAAAAAGTTGCCGAGATGCTCCACATGGTCAATATGAATGCGGGTTTTTCTATACATCCATAGTTCTCTAATCTTTTCCACGCGCTTAACAATCTTGCGCGTTTGCAATAACAGGTCTTTTTCCTCAGCGTTAAGATTGACAATGTCGTAGGAGGAGTCTTTTCTGCCGCGCCTCTCTATCCGCCGATAGGTTATGAGTTGGCATTCACTACCGTCAATGATACGCAGTTTTGTTTTATTGGCGCCAGTCTCAAAATAGTAGTCGCATTGTTTCATGGTGCGGACATATTCAGCCCCAATATCTTTTAATAACCCAATGATATGCCCTCTATCTTGTATTTCAACCTTTACTTCAAGATTACGCATGGTTGCCCTCCCTTAAATAATCCATCCCATCCGCAGCGCCTTCAAAAAGTATTTTGCCCGATTGCTCAATCTTATTTTGCAAATATGCCATCAGTTTGGGCGATTCAATCTTCAAAAACTTGTTGCCCTCTGGCATCCAATGCACTTCTTCAATTTCTTCATTGACGACGCAGCCCAACGATGCCAACTCCTCCGCATTGATAGTGTCATCGCTTAGTTCTTTCAAATACATGGGGCCGGAATAATAGCCAACCACATAGTCCTTAGTCGCGTCAATGATTTCGTCAAGTTCGCATGGTTCTATGTTGGGTATAAGCGGACGAATAGCTACCATTGAATCAATCCCCGCCTCGCAGACCTTGCGTAATGTTTCAACACGGCTTGCCACGCTTGGGGTTCTTAGCTCCCATTTATCTTTGGACTTAGTGCAAGCCAAAGAAACGGAAAATGTCAGGAAATTACCATTCCGTCGCAGCGTGTTGTCAATTTCTGCAAGCTCGGCTATGAACTTGTCATCCAATGGTAATTTCGTTATGACAGAAATATCTTTGCTGATCGCCGTCAACCTTTTTAAGATTTGGAGCGCCTGAGTTTTGTCTTGCAGGAACTCCGTGTCGCAACCAAGCATAACCGTTTTGATGTCAGCGGGGAGTTGTTCAAGCAAGCCGAACTGCTCTTCAGACAGATAAATGCCATCTTCGTTTTCATGCCCTCGAATAATTTCGTTTGCGAAACAATATTTGCAGTCAAGCGGACAAGCAATGTTGGAGTATGTCAAAACTCTGTCCTCGTCTATTTTTAGGTTCAATGCTTCATAGCGGCTAAACTCACGATTGCTCATAGCTATATACTACCATATTTTCTGCCAAATAAGCAAATCTGTTTGTGTTTTAGTATGAGCGGCGTCGTGCCAAAAGCGCGGAGGTAGAAATCCACGTAAGTCATTTTCAATAACGGGGGGAAAGTCAACCGCTGTGTGGTTTGGAGGTCGTGGGACTTGACGCAAGTGGACAGGCAATGCTTAGATTGCCTGCTGGTGCGAACGCATTGCGTTACATGCGACAACACATTTTCTCTCGAATGGTGACAGTCACCTTGTCTTGTCTTGCCTTGTCTTCGGTTGCTGTTTCGTGGCGCGGACGGATGCGCGTTCGCCACCGTTGAGCCGAAGAGTGGTAAAAACGTCCCGGCGCTGCTGTGGCTGATTTCATCCGCCAACGAAGCGGCGCTCGACCGTTACGAGGGCCTCCCGCGCAATTACCACGCTTACCGTGTCAAGGATGTCTTTGCTGTCGATTATACTGATGGCACACGAGTGGGAGCGCGATTACGCTAGCAAGCGCGTGAAATAATCCGCGTGTTTGTGAGAACATTTTATGCGCTTTGGCGTATCATATTTTGAAAATATTCCCAAATTACAAAACGTGTATTGTTGCACCCTTAATCTCATATAACGACGAAATCGTGTAACGCATTGGCAAAACGTGTAATCTTGCGGTGCATTAGGAGTGGATCGTATCAAAGGTGACCTCCAGACACAAACCAATATAATCCGAACCAATCACGACAGCTATTTCCTGTCGGTGACGGGTTCGGATTATTACTGTATTTTGAGGAGTTTGAAGATACGCATTTCCGTAACGGAATAGTCAAGCGGCCTGAATCCAAACCGAGAGGCCCACGAAAAAAGAAAACCACATAAACAAAAAAGGGCAGCGGCATCATTACGATACCGCCGCCCATTAGCATTAATCACTAAAGTACCGCAGTTAGGTATCAGGTTATCACGTCAAAGCACCAAGTTCATCCAAGCTAATGC
>JAIRYC010000098.1 GCA_031267965.1 Oscillospiraceae bacterium
GGGCCGCCTGCGGCGGCGAAAGCAACCGCCACGCCCGCTAGGCCAAGTGCTACGGCGACCTCCACGCCGGTCGCGCCGGCGAAAGCGACCGCCACAGTATACAGCCCCAAAATTGGTGACACAGTCACTATCACTGCTGCATACGCAGGAACTGCGGCGGCCAAGACTGCGCCGCACACTGCCGCAAAAAACACCAAGCGAAAACTCATGTATTACTATCCAGGCAAGACGTATCCTTGGGCTTTCGGCGACGGCAAGGCTGTGACCGGGTTCGCGAAGGCAAGTGGATTCAAAAAGGTATAAAAAGCGATTGACAAATATTCACAAAAACTATACACTACAATCAATCATTCCAAGTGACTTCATGAAAAGCCGCCTCTACTCTTTCGGGAGTTGGGGCGGCTTTTTTGTTTGTGTCGGATTATATGCGAAATCGTCACGACCAAAATCACGACATTTATATGGTGTTTTATCGGATTGTTCGGGGTTATTCGCTTTATTTTGGTTGTTTGCAGGCAAAACAAAAAGCCTTATAAACGTAGTGTTTTCAAGGCTTTTCGCGCTGGAGCGGGTGAAGGGAATCGAACCCTCGTATTCAGCTTGGAAGGCTGATTGAGAATAAGCCGTTTGACCCCGCCGAGGGCATTATCAGCCGCACGGCAATATAGCCGAGTCGGAGCAGGATGCCATTTATCCGCTGCAAGCGCCCATCTATGAGGGCAATGATAGGATCGCTGCGCTCAGCACCTTCTGGACTAACGATCTTCGACTTTGGAGCAATGTGCTCTACCTTTTGACGGGTGACGCATCGGCAATTTGGAACGGCATTATGGGCTTATTCAAATAAAAAATAGAATTATGGTGGGGACGCGGGCAACTGCGCCCTCATTTTATACATATGAATTATACACTAACAGCTTGCAATTTTCGCCGAAATCTGCTATCCTTAGACAAACAGCTATCAATTCCTTAGTGGAGTGCTTAAAACGTATACGGAGGGCTTAGTTTTACATTATTGGGAGGCGGCACAATGGAGCAGGAACGTGTGGAACTGAGTATCCGCGGAGAGAACTTTGTCGTGCGCACAAATAACGACGAGCCGGAGGTCACCGCAGACGAACTAAAGGCAGTTGCTGTGCGGGTACAAGAAAAGATTGACCTGATTTTAGCACAGAGCGGCTATCAGTTTTCAATTACAAAGGCGGCGGTTTATGCTGCATTCCTCTGCGCGGTTGAGGCGGAAAAACAGCGTGAAACTAATGCGAACTTGCGCCGCCAGCTTGGCGCGATTGCGCAGGACGCATCCGGTTCGCACCAGCAGGTAGAGATGTTAAAGCGCCGTGGGCGGCAGTGATTTTAAGCTTGCGTGGCCGGATCCAACCGGAAATTCTTGCCCCGGCGGGCACTAAAGAAGCGCTGCGGGCTGCGGTACGTTGCGGTGCGGACGCTGTTTATCTTGGACTTGAGCGCTACAGCGCACGGGCAAATGCTCAAAATTTTACGATAGAAACCTTGCGCGATGCAATACGGTACTGCCATTCAAGTGGGGTTTTGCTTTATGTGACGCTCAACACGCTTTTGTTGGACGAAGAGTTACCGGAGTTTGCCAAAACCGTAAACGAGTTGTGCGCGCACAGTATTGACGCGATTATCGTGCAGGATATTGGTGTGGCGCGGCTGATTCACGAAATTGCGCCGGATTTGCCCATGCATGCCTCAACGCAAATGAGTGTGCAGTCCCTTGCCGGGTTGTGCGCACTGGCTGAGCTTGGCTTTAACCGTGCTGTTTTGCCCAGAGAACTCTCGCGTGAGGAGTTGGTGGCGATTATCGCAAAAGCGCCGATAGAATGTGAGATTTTTGTCCACGGGGCGTTGTGTGCCTGCCTTTCCGGGCAGTGCCTGATGAGTGCATATTTTGGTGGCCGAAGTGCGAATCGCGGCAATTGTGCCCAGCCATGCAGGTTGCCCTTTACCCGCAAAACTGACGCGGAAGAAACTCACGCCTTGAGCCTTAAAGATCTTTGCTTGCTGGACGCTTTACCGGAAATGGCGCAAATGGGTGTGGCTAGTTTTAAGATTGAAGGGCGCATGAAGCGTCCGGAGTATGTTGCGGCAGCGGTTAGTGCTTACCGTCAGGTGCTTGAGGGCAGTATTGACCCCGTACTGCGCGCGAATTTGCGGAATGTGTTTTCACGCTCCGGCTTTACGCATGGGTATTATGATGCCCGCCGCGGCTACGATATGGAAGGCTTTCGCCGCAAAGAGGATGTGACTTCCGCAAAGGACGCGCTGCCTTCGCTCGCTGCGCTTTACGCAAAAGAACAGCCACGTTTTGCGGTAAAATTCACATTGCTGGCCAATATAGGCGAAGCCCCGGTGCTTTCTGCGGAGCTTTTGAATGATAATGTGCATGCGGCTGTAAAAGTGAGCGGTAAAATGTTTGTTGAAAAATCGCGATCCCGCATGACAAATCGTACCCAACTGCGCGAACAACTTGCAAAATGTGGCGGTACGCCGTTTTATCTTTCTGATTGCGATTTGCAGATTCAGGAGAATGCATATCTGCCGCTCTCGGCGGTCAACGCGCTGCGGAGGGAGGCGATTGCCCAGATAGAGACAGAGATATCCCGTCGTGCCGCTATTCCGTGTGATCCCTATACTCACACGAAAATTGTGCCGCATGTTGCCGCCGCGCAAAAGTTGCATATAAGAGTGACAAACGCAAACCAAATCCCCAAAGATCTAAGCGGCGTAGCTCGCGTGATATTACCGTTGGGAATTCGAGTTCTGCCAGATTTACCGTCCGGAATTGCGCCTGCGGTGGAAATCCCGCGCGGCATTTTTGGTAACGAAGAAAACGTACTAAAAGAATTGTGTGACGCCAAAACGTTGGGCTTTGCGCTGACAATTGCGTCTGGATTGGACGGCGCGTCCTTGGCGATAAAGGCTGGCTTGCCGTTTGCGGCAGGCTTGGGCAGCAATATCTGTAATACGCAGTCATTACGGGCGTGGAGAGAGCTTGGCGCGACCGACGCGCTAATTTCGCCTGAATTGCCGCCATATCAGGCCACGCGATTAGGTGATGAACTGCCGCGCTCACTGTTCGCTTATGGCAGACTGCCGCTGATGCTGCTGCGCAGGTGCCCGCAGTGTGGCGCGGACGGCTGTGCTGATTGTTCTGGAATGCCGTACGTGATTGACAGAATAGGAAAGAGCTTTCCATTGCAGTGTCACAACGGCGAATACAGTGAGTTGCTGGCGTGCACGCCGGCGTACCTTGCAGACAGGCAGCGCAAACTTGCGTTTGCGGATGATCTGCTGCTTTATTTTACAGATGAATCACCGGAAAAATGTGAGACGCTTCTTGAAGCATTTCGCGAGGGTAAGACGCCGAAGGGTGAATACACGCGCGGACTGCCGGGCTGGAAATGACAGTGCTGATTTTTTATCAAAAATCAATCTTGAACTTAGCACACACACATATATTAAATCTAAACTTGCTTCGACATTTCGTTACATTGCCATAAAATATTATAATGTTACGCAAAAACTATTGCAATTTCAACCAAAACGGAATATAATACATGTGTAAAAATAAGTTTAGTAAGGAGACATTCTATGGCATTTACAAGATTGCAGGAAAAAAACCGAACAAAGCTGGATTCAGATAAATACCCGCTCACGGTCGCAAAGCTTCAGCGCACCTGTGTACACGACGGCGCGGGGCTTCGCTCCACGGTGTTCTTTAAGGGCTGCGGGCTAAGGTGCCTGTGGTGCCAGAATCCTGAAAACCTGACCGCTGAGGCGCGCGATGGCGACATCACGCTTTCAGCCGGACAATTAGTTGAACTTCTGCGTAAGGATGAGGAGTATTACCGTGCAACGGGCGGTGGCGTAACGCTGTCAGGCGGTGAACCGCTTTTGCAGAACACGGACGCTTTGCTGGAGCTTTTACAGCGGCTGGAGGCGGCTGAAATCCCGGTGAGCGTGGAAACAACGCTGTTTGTCCCGTGGCGGAAGATTGAGCCGCTTGCGCCATACATAGACACGTTTTTGGTAGACTTCAAAATTATTGGCGACACGGCCTGCCATCAGCGCCTTACCGGGCAGAGTGACGAGCTTATCCATGAGAATGTGCAAAAACTGCTTGCTTTGAAGGAACGGCCAAATGTACGCTTCCGTATGGTAATCGTTCCGGGGCATAACGATGCGCCGGAGCAAATCAAGACGGCGGCGGAGTACATAAAGGCACTTGGCATCGATGAGCTTGAGCTGTTGCAATACTGGAATTTTTATGAGGACAAAGCCGCCAAGCTGGATATAGAGATCCCTCGGCTTGGTATTGAGCAAAAGACTGCGCTGGAGGCGCTAAAGGTTGCCGCGGCAAGATTCCGCAGGAATGGACTGGAGGTTTGGAGCGACTCGTTGCAGCCTTCTCCCTTCCACGCAAAATTTACGGACAGGGTCAACAAAATCCGGCAGGATTTGTGGGAAGCCCCGCGCGAAATTTGCTTTGAAACCGCTCTGCTCAAAACGGAATACTATAAAACGCACAAGGGTTTCAGCAAGCCTGTGCACATCCACCGCGCTGAGCGGCTGAAATATGTGCTTGAGCGGCGTACACTGAACGTTTGGGACGATGAGCTGTTGGTAGGCAACTTCACCTCCAAGCGCGTTGCGGGCCAAATTTGGGAGGAACAATACGGTGCGCTCTATGCCACATTCCTCTACAAAGCG
The DNA here is from genome assembly GCA_031267965.1 of Oscillospiraceae bacterium. Classification (GTDB taxonomy): domain Bacteria; phylum Bacillota; class Clostridia; order Oscillospirales; family Acutalibacteraceae; genus WRKY01. The sequence goes on from JAIRYC010000098.1 coordinate 4,738, forward strand.
GCAAGAATGACGCCGGTTAAGTTTTACAGCACAAAAAAAGAACGCCGGCAGTTCTATACCAAGGTGTTTGCGTATTGGTTGCCGCGCTGCATTATTGGGCGCTTTGCCAAGAGCCAGGGCGGTGTAAAACAGCTTAGCCAAAGCTTTTCTTCTGTGGCGGAACAGCGTGTTGGATTTAACAACAACTTTGCTGCAATTGCGCACTTTATTGTTAACTTTGAGCGGCTTTTGGAGAACGGCACCATTGGACTGAAGGAAGAAGTCCGCCGCGCAATGGCGGAGAATCCGGAGAATAATCAGGACTTTTACAAGGGCTTGTTGATTTCACTGGAGGCGCTGGAAGGGTTCGGCCTGCGCTACGCGGAGCACCTGAACAAGCTTGCTGCCGCCGAGAGCGGTTATGACCGCAAAAAAGAACTGCTGGATATGGCGGCGGTCTGTGAACGCGTGCCAAGGTATCCTGCGCGAACCTTCCGCGAGGCGTTACAGAGCATGGCGTTTCTGATGATTTCACTCTGCACGGAGGCTTACGAAAACGCGGTTTCGCTCGGGCGCGTTGACCAGATTTTGCAGCCTTATTATGAGCGCGACGCAAAAGCGGGCATCATTAACTATGAGCAGGCAAAGGAATTGTTAAGTCTGTTTGTGCTCAAAATGGACGAAGCTATTCTGGTAAATGACGGCGACGGCCTGCTGAATATCAGCAAGCTTTTTGAGACGCTCTCAACTGACCAAGCCATTACCTTTGGCGGACTGAAGCCCGATGGCACAGACGGCACCAACGACGTGACCTACATGCTCTGTGATATCTGTGAGTTGCTGCCGCTGGCAATCAATATGTGCGCACGGATTCACAAGGACAGCCCGGAACGCTACCTAAAACGTTTGGCGCAGCTTTATGTCGGCGGTTGCCCAATGCCGGAGTTGTTCAGTGACGAGTCTTATCTGCAAACACTTTCCAAGCATTACGGTGAGAGCATGGAGAACATCCGCAATTACTCAATCGTTGGCTGCGTGGAGCCTGCCGTCAGTTCGGATCACTTTGGCAACACCGACTGCGCAAACATGAACGTCACCCTGCCACTGCTGCAAGCGATGAAGGGACAGAAACACGATCTGTGGAATTATTCCTTCCCGGAGCAGATAGAAAAGTTTATCACGCGCATCATTGAATACACGCACAGCAAGGACGATATCCCGCACCACGTAAAGCGCAGGGCACACCGCGCAAAGGTGATTAAAAAGCGCGAAACCAAGCGCGGTTTTAATATCTTTGCCCCGGCGGAGAGCATGGAACAGCTCCTTGAACGCTATCAGGAGCGGTTGAACGCCCTTGCGCGCTCAATCCTTGCAGACCAGCAGAAGATTGAAAAAGTGCTGAGCCGGAGCTTTACCACGCCGCTTGCCTCCTCGCTGTATGCAAGCTGTGTACGCCGTGGCAAGGACGCTTACGAGGGTGGCACAGACCACAACACGGCGGGCATTCAGGCGGTTGGCGTGACGGATACCGCGGATTCCTTCCTTGCGATTGACGAGCTGGTGTTCAAGCAGAAAAAGTACACCATGCTGGATATCATTATGGCGATTGACATAAACTTTGAGGGCGAGCTTAACCAACGGATACTGGCGGATATTCTTGCTCTGCCAAAGTTTGGCGATAACACCAGCGATGATACTGCAAAGTGGGTTAACAAGGTGATGGAGATGTACAACATTGCGCTGGCACAGTGCCCGTACGCCTTGCGCAATGGCAGGTATATGGCTGGTTACTATGCACTCAACACCTCCGACCGCTACGGCAAGTACACGCAGGCGCTGCCGAGCGGCAGACTCAAGGGTGTATCGCTGGCGAACTCCGTTACGCCGCATCATGGCGCTGTGCAGGACGACCTGCTTTCCGCGCTGAACGATGTCAGTAAGGTAGACTTTGCGAGTTTTGCGGTGAACGGCTCCACTGTTACATTCACAATTGACGCGGCGCTGTTTCCCGGAGAGAACGGCGTGAAAAACTTGGCGGAAATCTTCCGCACCTTCCTCACGACCGGCGGGATGCAGTTCCAACCAAACGTCGTCAGCCGTGAGTTGTTGCAGGACGCATACGACCACCCCGAGAAGCATAAATACCTTATGGTGCGCGTGGCGGGATATTGTGCGTACTTCCAAGAGTTAAGTGACGAGCTGAAGAAGATTATCATCAATCGCACGTGCTACGCATAAGTCGGCATAAAAGTCCCCGCCGTTTGTAAAAAGCGGCGGGAATTCTTTTTTCAGAGGTCTTGCATACTACGATAAAAAGCGGTATACTTTAGTAAAGTCCGATTGCAAAGGACGATTGAAGCTGATTTTTGCCATTGCGGCAAAGCAGAAAGGAAAAACCTCATGGACTCAATCCTGCATTTTGACTGGAACGTCTTTACATGGACGGAGCGCGTATTTGATGTGGGCAATAATCCTTCGCTGGATCGTTTTTTTGCTTTCATCACATCGTTGGGTGACGGTGGAACTATTTGGCTTGGTCTTGGCGTAATCATGCTATTCTTCAAAAAAACGCGCCCGTGGGGTGTTGCGGTTATGCTGGGTGTTGCGCTCTCGGGGATAATCACTGACAGTATTATTAAGCCACTGGTCGATAGACCGCGCCCGTTTGACTATGACTGGCCCTCCTGGACTATAAGGTCATTCTATTTCCCGAATATTATACCGAAGCCGCACTCCCTCTCTTTCCCGTCCGGGCATACCGGCAGTTCGTTTGGCGGGGCGTTTGCGCTGTGGTTTATCAAGGACAAAAAATGCCGCTACGCACTTGCTGTGCCGGGCACAATCCTTGCTGCGCTGATTGGCTTTTCACGCATTTATGTTCACGTACATTTTCCAACAGATGTGATTGTGGGAGCGATTGCAGGTATACTTTATGCTCTTTTGGCAGTGCTTATTGTTAAAAGCTTGCATTCAAAGTTCAGTTTGAGAGCAAGCGTTTCGCATCGTCCGTTTAAGTTGAACATTGAACTGGAACAACGCAGCGGAAGAGTCCACCGCTAACGTACATTTGACGGGCGGTCAACAATCGCCAAGAAATAATCAAACAAGGATACTTCATGGATTTACCACGGATTGAAGCCGCTGTACGCGAAATCCTCTTTGCGATTGGTGAAAACCCTGAACGCGAGGGCTTGCGCGAAACACCCGGGCGTGTGGCACGCATGTATGCTGAGGTGCTCGCAGGCATGGAAGAAACTCCGCAAAAGTACGCAAAAATATTCACGGAAGAGGGCAATGAAGAGCTTGTTCTTGTGCGTGATATTCCGCTCTATTCCCTTTGCGAGCATCATCTGCTGCCGTTTTTGGGGCGGGCACATATTGCTTATATACCGCATAACGGGCGAATCATTGGGCTTTCTAAGCTTGCACGAATTGTGGATGTTTTTGCCCGCAGACCTCAACTGCAGGAGCGCTTGACCGCTCAAGTTGCCGATAGCCTTGAAGAAATATTGCAGCCGCAGGGTGTTGCCGTTCTGATTGAGGCGGAGCATCTTTGCATGACAATGCGCGGCGCGCGGGCGTCCGGCGCCAAGACGGAAACCAGCGCGCTGCGCGGGATTATGCGCACGCAGGCAAAAACGCGTGCAGAGGTACTCGCGTTGTTGCGCGGATAAGGGAGTAAAAACACGTAACGGGCAGAGGTTTAACCCCTTTACCCGCTTGTTTTTTTCTATTGACAGAGGGGACATGCCGGACAGAATAGGCGCACCCTGCGGCACACAACCGCATACTATACCACCGAGGGGGTTGCACAATGGAAATGCTGCTTCTTGGCGGGGACCGCCGTATGCTTTATGCTGCCGGACGCCTGTCGGCGCTGGGGTATGGCGTGCGCCTTGGGGGATATGAGCCTCAGCCCGGCTTTTTGGAGCTCAGGTTCACCGCGCAGGACGCATGGCGTGAAGCCGTTAGGCACAGTGATACTGTTGTGCTGCCCTTCTTTACACGCGGAAAGACCGGAAAAACAGCAATCAAATCGGATTTTTCGGGAGAGGAAATTTATGCCGATGAAATTGCGCGGATCGTCACGCCGGAACAGCCTATACTGGCCGGAATGCCACCGGAGGACGTCCGCAGTATGTTTTTCGGCAAAGGGCTTGCACTGCTGGATTACTTCGCCCGTGACGAGCTGGCGATTGCCAACGCAGTTCCTACGGCACAAGGTGTGTTGGCTCTGCTGATTGAGCAATTGGAAAAAGCGGTTGCCGAATGCACAATCTGCGTGACGGGCTATGGCCGTTGTGCCCGGTCGCTGGCACGTGCCCTGCGGGGACTCGGTACACACGTAGTGATTGCCGCCCGCAAAAAGCGCGATTTGGCACAAATACGTGCGGATGGCTATGAGCCGCTTGCGCTCAGCGAGCTTCCCGTTGCGGTCGCAAAGCTTGACGCACTGGTGAACACAATCCCCACGCAAGTTATCACGGCGGATACACTTGCAGCCTTTCGTCAAGATTGCCTATTGATCGAGATTGCGAGCGCGCCGTTTGGCATAGACTCGGACGTTGCAAAATCAATTGGGATGCCATACATTTACGCACCGTCGCTCCCGGGCAAAACCGCGCCGAAAACTGCGGGCGAAATCATTGCGGACACAGTGGACAGTATGCTCCGCGAGCTGGCACGCAGTCAATAAAAAGAGGTGAAAATAATGACGAATATTGCCTTTTGTATCACCGGCTCTTATTGTACATTTGCCGCGGTGTTCCCTGCTGTTGAGGGACTGATCGCGGCAGGTCATACCGTTCAAATCATATTCTCACAAAATGCGTACAGCACAGATACGCGTTTTGGTGAGGCAGCAGATTGGATTGCCCGCGCGGAGGCGATGACCGGGAAAGCACCGTGGCACTCCATCACGGAGGTAGAACCGATCGGTCCAAAGAAGCTTTTTGATTTACTGATCATTGCGCCATGCACCGGCAACACCTTAGGCAAGCTGGCCAAGGGAATCAGCGACACCGCAGTGACAATGGCGGCAAAGGCGCACTTGCGCAATGAACGCCCGGTTTTGATTGGGGTATCGACGAATGACGCGCTCAGTGGTTCGGCGGAGAATTTGGGTAAGCTGCTCAATACGAGGCATATGTATTTCATACCGTTGAGACAGGATGATGCGGTCGGCAAACCGCGCTCACTGGTGGCGGATTTTTCTCTGATGCTTCCGGCGGTGAAAGCTGCTTTATGCGGCGAACAAATTCAGCCAATGCTTACGTAGAAAGAGGCTCGAGATAAACACGCTGAAAGATAAAATATTGTATTATATTGGCCCGACCATAGACGTGTTTTGATAGCTGTCAATTTTAAATTTTGATTTGCCGTCCGCCGGATTGCATGATCAACCCTAATCCCATTGCGGCAAGCCCCAGTGCGGCGGGCGCGGAAAATTGCCACATCTGCATTGACAGGCCAGCCGATACGCTGACCGATAAGTCAGCTGAGGGTATAGGGAATATGGCCAACAATGCGCGGCAAAAAAGTGCTGCCAGTGCCATATGGATAATACGCCAGAACCAAAAGCGCGGCAGGCTTTGACCACACTCCCTAAGTTGGCTGAGCACTTGGCAGTGTACGCACAGGCCGCCCCATGCCAGTGCGGCTGCAATCAGCGGTAACGAACCAAACGCTGCGAGCGCTTGCGTTCCGGCAGTGACCTCAAGTAATGCACGGCCCGTGTGGAGTGAATATTCGTTGCGCAAAAATAACGGCAGATATGCGCACAGCGTGCCAAAAAGCAGCGTCCAAACGCAGATTTGAAGCATTTGGCGCGCGGCATTTTCAATTGATTCTGTTAATACTTTGGATATAGTCGGCAGAGTGGAGCTGCTTGTGCTCTCTGGCGAATTTGGTATATCAATGGGATTTTTCTTATGCGGTAAGATTAGGCCGATCACGAGTGCAGAGGTGATTAATGCGGCAAAGAGCAGCCACCCTGCGCGCGATGAACCAAACAGGCTTTGTCCAATGCCCAACACAACAAATGCGGGACCTGCGCCAAGACAAAAGCGCGTCATGCGACGGGCGTCGGCGGCGGAGATTTGTCCGGTATGTGCCAGAACGGCGATGAGGTTTAATCCCACCGGATAGCCACCGGTCAGCGCCATGAGAATAACAGGCGCGCAAATTCCGGGCAGATGAAAGATTCGGCGGCTCAGTGGGGTAAGCACTTTGCCGAGGGACGCCGCCGCTCCGGAGCGCAGCATAAATCCTGCGATAAAGAGAAAAGGCAGCAGCGACGTGACCAGCCTTTCGGCACAAAGAAAAAGCCCGTCACGCAGGGCGGCGGCGCCCACTGCCGGGTGTGAGAGCAACAGCGCGGAATACGCTAGGCATGCGGCGCACACCAGCGGAGTTTTGTGTTTTGAAAAACGGTTCATTTGTTAAGGTATGCCAGTTGAGATGGTAAAATGCCGCTCATTTTTTTGATTATCTTCAATAAGATTAGCCCCTAGACAATGCATCTTGGGGCTGTTTTCAGTCAAGTGTTCCTGTTTTTCTGCCTTTGCCCACAACCTCCGCCGTTAGCTTTTGCCACACGGAGCACCCAACAACGCCGTCTGCCGTCAAACCACGGGCTTTCTGGTAATTTTTTAAAGCGGTTCCGGTTTGCTCACCAAAAACGCCATCAAGCTCGCCTGCCTTAAAGCCTGCCGTGTTGAGAGAATCTTGCAGAATAAGCACATAGACGCTGCGGCTGCCGCGACGCAGGGCTGGATAACCTCCTCCTGAACATGCTGGCGGATTTTGACGCCGGTCGGTGTGAACCCAAGTGGGCGTCAAGTTTGCAGGCTCTACATAGACCCACACGCCGAGCTGCTGCGCGAGTGTACGCAGTCGGTTACGTTGTGCGTTAGTCAGCGCTTGCCCGGAATCAAACGCTGTGCCGGCATAGTGCTGACTTTGATGGCCGCATTCATCATGACAGTGAATCAATCCTTGGGAAGATTACGAGTTCAAAATCATCCACAGATTCTTTTCCACGGTTTTTTTTTGTGTACTCGCAATGGTCGATAAGCTCCTTCAAAAGCTCGTTTTTTGTTGTAGCATCAGGTAAGCTATAGTAAATGTCAAGTAAATTTTTTACTTTTGGCAGTATTATACCGCGTATCATAGCACCGCTTTGTGTCCCACTCAATTGTGCTCGAAAAGCTGATAGGCGTTCAGATCCTTCTTTTATTTGTTCTTTTAGTGTCTGCGAGCGCTCTACAAAGGTGTCTATGTCATATACTTCCTGCTCTAGGAGATCATGTGCTTTTGCGAGTTGCGCGGTGAGCTGTGCTATCTTTTTTTCTGACGACGCAATAGCGCTTGTAAGCAGATCATCATTTGGCGACGGTGATATATCGTCGTCAAAATCAAGCTCAATGGTGTGTGCCCAGTTTTCAAGCAGCCGAAGCATTCGAGTTTCGACAGACGCAAGGGAGGAGCAGGCGGTATCACAAAATTGATGTTTGCAAGACAAGACCGCTGCGCCATCCTTGCGAGTTGCGATCCGTCGTTGCATCGCGCTCCCGCATTGAGCGCAAAAGACAAGCCCCGCAAGGGGATTTGATAACACTTTATTGCTATGTACATGTGAAATATCGTGTCTTTTTATAGATTCCTGCGCCGCATAAAAAAGCGCCTCCGGCACTATAGCAGGGTGCAAGCCTTGGACAAGTATGATATCGCCGTCAAGATTTATGGGTGTGGACACATGCACCTTGCCATCCTTCATGCTCTTTTTTTCTTTGCGCCATCTATAACGAATTTTTCCCATATATACAGGATTTTTTACAAGCTTTGTGACACTGGAGTACTGCCACAAGCCGCCCTTGGCGGGGATGATTCCCATGTTGTTCAGCTTTGTCGCTATGGCGTGCATACCCAGACGGTGCAGGAAGCCGCTTTCGTCAGGCGCGCCATCGACTAGCCATGTGAAAAGCTGCTTTACTACGGGAGCTTGCTCAGGGTGCAGCTCAAGTGTCCAACCTTTCCCGTCCGGTATCTTTACGCGCCGGTATCCATAAGGGGGGACCGAACCGAGATACTTGCCCTCTTTTGCGCTTGCGGCTTTTCCGGCTAGCAGACGCCGCTTGATGGTAAGATACTCGCGCCGCGACATATATAGCCCAAATTCGAAATATTCTTGGTCAAACTCATTTTGTGGATCGTATATTTTCTGCGGCGTTATTATTTTGGTTCCCGTCACCTGAAAAGTTTGCGCCACAATACCTTGATCTATCGTATCGCCGCGCGCGAGGCGCTCTACCTCCACTACTAGCACGCCTAGCCACTTGCCCTCTTGCACGTCGGCGAGGAGCCGCTGCATTTGGGGGCGCCCGGCTATCGTGTCGCCGCTGACCACTTCGCGGTATATTTTACCTATAGTAAGCCCCTGCGCCTTTGCCACCGTGAGCAGTGCGCTCTCATGCCGGACGAGGGTGTCGCTCTGCCCCGAAGCCTCCGCCTCGAGGTCTTTGCGCGATTTGCGGAGATATATGGCGTAGAGGTCAGGCATGGGTTGCTCCTTATTTGGCTAATCCGCAGTTTGCAAGCTTGTTTGCTATTTGGCTACGGGCATGGTCTTACCTCCTTGTTTTGCGCATATTAATCACGGCGCGTCACAAAAGCTTGCAAAAATTAAATCAATATTATATACTCTTCTTGATAAAAAGCCCACTACTCATCTTTTTTCTCAAATAAGGTTTGCCCTGCTTAAGGTGGGGCAAACCTTATTTTTATACCCGCACAGCAAAGCTTTTGGCTAGCGTAGCCGGCTTAAAAATCCAACGGCCTGCCCTATGATGATAACATTTTCTAAGTCATTTCCGCTTATCTCAATCTCGCTATAGGCGGGATTTGCTGGACGTAAAACAAGCATGCTCCCATATCTATATATATACTTAAGTGTTGTTTCTCCGTTTATTGATACCGCCGCGATTGTCCCGCTATCCACCGTACTCGTCTGCCGTATGTACACAATATCGCCATCATTGATACGTGCACCAGTCATACTGTCCCCTTGACACTTTAGCGTGAAGTCACACTTTACGCCTTCTGGTACTTCGTCCTCACCGTTGTAGTTTTCTTCGGTGGCGATGGGAGTGCCACAAGCGATCACGCCAAGGCGCGGTACACGGTAGGTCTTGGGCGGCGGCATTAGGCCATAGGCTGCGGGGTCGAAAGGTTTAGGTTCTTCTTCCCACCCCATTAGCACGCTAGGATCAACACAAAAATATTTTGCAAGCATCTCGATTTTATCCGAGGGGATATTAGAAACAACACCACTTTCATATTTCTGTACTGTTTGTCTCGACAGACCTAGATAAGTCGCAACCTCTTCTAAGGTTGCACCTTTCAAATTGCGATACTTTTTGATATTTTGCCTAAGTCCCATAATTCACCTCCGATTGAATTATAGCACATTGTAAAATGAAATGCAACAGATTTTGCAAAAAACTTTCAAAAAGCTATTGACATGCGACAGATATTATGTTATACTTGTTGCATATTAAGCGACAAGGAGGTCGGATATGATTAATCTTAACAAATTGCGCGGGAGGATTGCAGAGCAGGGGCTCACACAAGGTGAGGTAGCAAAAGCACTTGGAATATCCCGAAATACCTGGCTGCGGCGCATGCGCACAGGCATTTTTATGAACACGGAGATGGATGTGCTAATAGAAATACTAGGCATAGAAAATCCCCAAACGATTTTTTTTGCTCATCTTGTCGCATAACGTGCAACAAGCAAAGGAGGTGAGAAAGGTGAAAGAAAAACAACCGGAATCGGAAAATCTCTGTGTAGACGCCAATAGAATAGCACAACGCAAACCGCCGCATAGTACAACCTTATACGTGCGTACTATCCACCATATTATATAGCCTAAAGGAGCAACTCATGCCCATTATACCGGGACAAGGCCATATCGTGCGCACAGTAGAGCGCGACGGTCGCGTGCTCGGATACATAGCGGACGATTATGTGCCGAAGACAGCGGAAGAAAAAGCGTTTCGCCGGCGAAGCTATACAAGGGCTGCCATGCCCGCATTTTACACGAACAAAGGAGCAACAGATTATGGAAATCGGAGATATTATCAAAGGCCTGCCAAATAACGGATACAGCGTCACCAACGAAAAAATGACGCGCGGAGTCGTAATAAAAATGAGCGGCGACGGCACTGTAGACGTCCGAATATTAGAGCCTGAAAAGTTTGATACCGAAGTTTT
>JAIRYC010000053.1 GCA_031267965.1 Oscillospiraceae bacterium
AGATTCCCATAACTCCGCCGCGGGTCGGTTATTCCTTTTGTGTTTTCTATTAATTTTTCTATTCTCATGATTATATCTTATCACTTTGGGATGATTAAGTAATTGCTGTTGCTCTGGGCAAACCTCGTCAACCGCGCCCATGCCATTTTGAAAAAGTTCCTGAACACCCGCAGCAGCTTCGGGAGAGACGATCTCCAAGGCTATCTGAACTTGTTTGCATTCGTCACAAATCTGCCTGTCGATCTGCTTGAAAAAGTCGAGTTGGTGATAAAAACGGATTTTGAAAAATCCAAAATCGCTGCGCTTCCGAGATTTTATCCCCGATAATAAAGGCGTTTAGTGCTTAGTTAGCAACATTGTGTTTTGGGGGACTTTTTATAAAAACACAAAAAGCGCGATGCTTCCACCGCGCCTTTTGTGTTTTTGTTATTTATTCCGCCATGCCGCGCACTGCTTGCGCAATACACTGGGCAAAGGCTTCGTTTGCCGCAGTGCCGTTCAAATGAATGCCGTCGCCCGCCATATATTCAGGGTGGGTGCTGGCGATTGCGGCCCAATCCGCAACAACAATCTTGGGGTCAGATTCAGGCAGGGCACGGATTTTTTCAGCAAAAGCCGAAGCATTTGTTGTGCCGTAACCCGTAACAAAAACGATTTTCTTAATGTCCTGCAACAGATCCAAGATTTCTTCAATGGCTTTCGGGGAGTTGTCATTGATGTTTGTGGCAAGCTCAATCACAACAACATCGGGAATCTTTCGTCCGTAGGTTGTACGCAGAACGGCGTTAATGCCGCCCTCCATAAAACGCCCGACCAGTGCATCAACACCGGCTTCGGGGAAAATTTTCAGCAGCGAGTCAGTTGCGCCAACCATTAGAGAGTCGCCGATACAGACGATGCTGCCCGTACTGCTGATATCAACCTCATTTTCGTTGTAAACGGTTATATTTTCGGGTGTTTGTCTGGTCTTTGGCGTCAATGTCACGACGTTATTGTGACCAAGAACACCACCCACACCAAACGCTGCGACCATCAGCAGCACAAGGAGGATAACGCAGCTATGTATAAAAGGATGACGATTTTTTCGGCTCAATTTAATGACCTCCAAACCAGTTATTGAATAATAACTCAGCGCACGATCAATTCTTCGCGCCGCGGACCTACGGAAACCATAGATATTGGAACTTCAAGCTCTTTCTCAATGAACAGCACGTAGTTCCTTGCGTTTTCCGGCAGATCCTCAAAGCGTGTTATGCCGCAGATTTCTGCCCCAAAGCCGGGCAAGGTTTTAAGCACGGGCGTTGCTTTGCGCAACAAAGGCGTTACGGGGAAACCGCGCGTGACCTTGCCGTCAATCTCGTAGCCGATGCAGACCTTGATTTCATCCAGATAGCTTAGGCAGTCGATTGCGGTAAGCACCACCTGCGTTGCGCCCTGCACTGCACAGCCGTAGCGGCTTGCAACGCAGTCAAACCAGCCCATACGGCGGGGTCTGCCGGTTGTAGCGCCATATTCGCCGCCATCGCCGCCATGTTTACGCATTGCATCGGCTTCGTCGCCGAAAATTTCGCTGACAAACTCACCCGCGCCAACCGCACTGGAGTACGCCTTTGTCACCGCGATAACCTCCTTGATAGCCCAAGGCGGCACACCCGCACCCACTGTGCCATAACCTGCCAATGTTGATGAACTGGTCACCATGGGGTAAATTCCGGCGTCCGGATCCTTCAGGCTGCCGAGCTGACCTTCCAGCAGGATTTCTTTTCCGGCTTTGACAGCCTTGCGCAGGATTGCCGCTGTATCCGCGACAAACGGCGCAATCATCTCGCGTTGTGCAAGCAATTCTGCAAAAAGTGCGTACTCGTCAATCAGCTCTTGGTGATAGACATGCTCCAAAATGAGGTTTTTATACCCGCATACCTTGTGCACACGCTCGCGCAAGATTTCTTCGTCAAACAGCTCACAGACCTGAATGCCAATTTTTGCATACTTATCAGCGTAAAATGGCGCGATACCGCTCTTTGTAGAGCCAAAAGCTTTATCCGCAAGGCGGGCTTCCTCGTATGTATCAAGCAAAATATGGCAGGGGAGCATCACCTGTGCCCGCTCCGAAACCAACAGCTTCGGCGCGGGAACGCCGGCATCTATAATAGACTGATATTCTCTTGCAAGCTTACGGATATCGAGCGCAACACCATTTGCAACTACATTGATTGTGTCCGGCTGAAAGACTCCTGACGGCAACAGGTGAAGGGCAAACTTGCCGTAGTTATTAATGATTGTATGCCCGGCGTTGGCTCCGCCCTGAAAACGCACGACGATATCCGCTATACCCGCAAAATAATCCGTGATTTTGCCTTTGCCTTCGTCACCCCAGTTCGCTCCAACAATTGCTTTGACCATAGCCGATCTCCTCCCTTGCCGTACGGCACCCATAACTCCTTGTAGCGAACATATTACACTGATAGTGTATCAGTGCGCCGATGAGTATTATAGCGTATTTGGACTAAGATTGCAAATCGGTCCAAAAGTCAAGAGATAAATGCGAAAGTTTATACTTTTTCAATACTTTTCTTTGAGAAGCACATAAGTAAGGATTAAGGTAGAGAGTATAGGTGAGTAAACCACAGGGGGCAGCGAGTG
>JAIRYC010000008.1 GCA_031267965.1 Oscillospiraceae bacterium
GGGAATAGACAAACCCAGCGTGTCGCATGGCGTTGTGCATTTCAGTAGGTGTCCGCTCGTCAAAGATTATTTGCAAGCGATTGGCCTCGGTGTTTGCTTCGGCTCTGCCGCCCGCAAACGCCCAGCCCGAAAAGCCCACCTCGATTTTACGGGTCAATTCCTTGATTCGGATGTCCATGCGCTTAATGTCAGCGTTGTTATTGGTTAAGGTGTAGCTGGAAAATGGCTGTTTCTCCCACGAATAGCTGGTAGTGGCAATTTTGGAATCCAGCTTTTCGCCTTGTTCCTCGGTGATGCCGGGCGCACCGACGCAAGTGCCAAACTTGCGCCAGTAGGCATTGACCTCTTTCATGGTCGCCTGTAATCCCTTTGCGCTTTCCAGCTTGGCCATGAGCTTTTCCACCGCCTGCGGATCACTTGAGGATATTGCATTGTTAGTTGACATTGTGTTTCCTCCCATCGTTATAACCCCATCAGTTCTTTGCAAACTCTATCTGCCATCTTTACTGTGCCAACAAGAACCAAAAGGTTAAAGCATAATTCCCCAACATAAGTCCACACCTGTGTCACCGCCGCTGCGCTGGGGTCAACGACGGGTGGGCTTGCCGCAAAGAGCGAAAAAATGATGCAAGCCAGCACGATGATTGCGCCCTCCAAACAGACGGAACAGTAGCTTTTGATGAACGCTTTTCCCACGCTGGAACTCGGCTCTCCCGCAAAGCTGGACAGCGGCACAGGGGCAATAGCCGTGTAAAGATACAGCTTAAAAAAGCGGCCGTACACGGACATAATCATGACAAAGCTCAGCACCGTGATGAACAGGCCGCCTATCAAAGTTACCGCCCATAACGGGATAGATTCAAAGAAACCGCACTTATCGATTGCGGTTCGAATGCTGTCTGGCAAAACGGTCTGCGTTGCGCCGCCGATTCCTGAAGCTGTCATGATGGTGGACATTAGCCCCTGCACTATCTTAAATAGTGCCATCATCAATTCCAGTCCGTAGGTCACGACGGCTTTGGCAAGCACGAACCGTATGAATAGTTTCAAAGCATGTTCTGGCTTTTTCACTTCCGCAAAAGAGCCGCACGTCTTGATAACGCCGACTACGAAGAACAAAACCAACAGCCCCATCCCGATTGCTTTGACTGCGCCGTGAATGTCAACAATCACGTTCCAAATCGTCCCGCCCTTAAAGGTTTCAGGGGATTGCGTGATTAGCTGCCAAATCTCGGCTAATTTGTCGTTCCAAGTTTCAAGGGCATTTTCTAAATTGTCTGTTACCCAACTCATTCAGTAACCACCTCCTTCTGGTGAGCGGACTGCTCTTTGGAGCAGTCCGCTCTTATCAAAATTTGAAATTTTCAACCTGTAATCAGGGTAAGAATCTCCTTGGCGAACGTGATAATCACCCCGCCCGCCAAGGTCATGAAGCCGTTGGCGCGCTGGCTGGGGTCGTGGCCTTTCAGGCTCAAGCCAATCTGCACCACGCCAAAGCCCAGCAGAATCAGACCGATGGCGCGAATCAATCCGAAGATAAACTCGCTCAAATTGTTCACAACCGCCACGGGGTCATCTGCGGCAAACGCCGTCGTAGTAAAGCAGAACATCAGCGCAAGGGCAAGAACCGCGACGACGTAGGCGCGGAAACCTTTGCGGATACCGCTGCTCATGGGCAGCTTTTGTGTGGGTTTTTTACTTTTTTTCATGGGATGTGTCCTCCTTTTGGTTTTCAAAAAATTGCTCCAAATCTTCCTCGGACAAAAGCTCGTAATTGCTTTCGCCCGTTTCGGGTTCGGGCAGGGTTTCAAGGGCAATGTCCCCGTCAAGGACAAGGGTGGCAACGGAGTTTGTAACCGCACCGTGCCGGAATGGTTCGGCTTTTCCGTCAGCCGTGCCGCCCACGCCCGGATGCCGTAGGATGTCGTATTTCTCATCGAGGATGGGTCTTTCCCCTCGTATGAACAGCAAGGCAAGGCGGTTGTCGAGCATACGGACTTCATCGGGCGTGAGAAGCTCGCGCCCCGAAATCTGATAGTTCGTGCTGTAATTGCCGTTGCGCCCCATGGATTTTCCGTAGGTGTTGGTGTCGAGTGTTTCTTTGCCCATCAGTTCGGAAACATATTTGTGCGTACTCTGCTCATTGCCACCCAAGTAGACAAATTCATCACAGTTTCCGATGATACTCTCCCATTCCTTTTCGTATAACGCCTTCAAAGCCGCCATATTTTGCAGGATAATGGAAACAAAAACCGAACGAGAGCGCATGACTGCCAAAATTTTCGAGAAGTCATCGGGCAAACTTAATAGCGATAGGTAAACCTTTGAAGTTATCTCCAGCTTTTCCCCCGCTCCACACCGTGCGTGCGAGTTTCCCCGCACACGGCGCTCCATCGACTTTGAAAGAATAATAAATAATACAGTTTCAATGAATTTTCGCTTTTAGATTGAGAATAAACCCGCAGCTTTGCGTAGAGAGTTCAGCTTTTCCCGTTGTTTTGCGTTTAGTTTCAGCAACTGCGCGTAACGCGCAATTACTTCGCTGTCTGTGGCATGGATAAGAATGTGGATTTCTTCCGTGACTAAGACCAAATTTGCGTATCGGTCATTGCCGCCTTGTTTTCGCGGTGTTTTATGGTGACAGTGTATATTACCGATTTCCAAAGGCTGTTTTGTTACGGCACAACACCCATGCTGGGCGCAGTACAGCGCAAGCCTGTTGGTGTTCAGTTCAACGCTGGCATACTGCACGGGATTTCTCATCAGATAATGCAATATGCTCATGTTCACCGCTTCAAGACTCTTGTGAATGGTTTGCCGTCCCTCGAC
>JAIRYC010000056.1 GCA_031267965.1 Oscillospiraceae bacterium
TGATTCTCCGCCGCGGGTCGGTTATTCCTTTTGTGTTTTCTATTAATTTTTCTATTCTCATGATTATATCTTATCACTTTGGGATGATTAAGTAATTGCTGTTGCTCTGGGGTGAAGCCTGTATGGCTTGAAATAGATATGAAAATCTGTTAAAATACAGACGTATAATCTAACCGGGAGTTGACTGATTGATGAGGGTTTTAGTCATAGATGGCATGGGAGGTGGCCTTGGCAAGGCAGTTGTAGAGCGTCTGCGCCAGGAAGCAGCCGGATATTCTATTTTAGCGATAGGAACAAATGCGATAGCCACTTCCGCCATGCACAAAGCTGGGGCTGACCAGTCAGCCACCGGTGAAAACGCTATCATTTATAATTGCGACAGAGCAGATGTAATTGTCGGAACTGTTGGTATTGTGATGGCTAACTCAATGCTCGGTGAAATCAGCTCGCGCATTGCCGAAACGGTTTCTTCCAGCGATGCGGTGAAGGTTCTCATCCCTACATCAAAGTGCAACGCCTTTATCGCAGGCGTTAAAGAGCAGACAACAGCGCAATATATTGATGAAATACCGTATATATTGAAGAGGTTGGAGACTAACTAAATGGATAATTTTGTGGCAAAAGAAGACATACTGAATCTTCTGCGTCGTGTCAAAGCGGGAGTGCTTTCGCCGGAACAGGCGCTGGGCCAGCTTCACGCCGTGCCATTTTCGGATTTGAGTTATGCGAAAGTAGATCACCACAGGGCTTTGCGGCAAGGCGTGAATGAAGTAATTTATGGCCAAGGCAAAACGCCGGAACAGATTGCCGGAATTCTTTCAAACATGAGGGAAAACGGGGCGTTTAATGTACTGGTCACTCGTATCCCACAGCAGACGGCTGCTTTTCTAATCAGCGAACATATCCCCTTAAATTATTATCCTATCCCACAACTGGGCATTGCGCTTCCTGTTAATGAAATGCCGCGAGTGGGAAACATAGTTGTCGCCAGTGCGGGCACCAGCGATATGCCTGTATGCGAGGAAGCCGCTCTGACGGCCGAAACGCTTGGCAATCGGGTAACACGGGTATACGATGTCGGTGTGGCTGGGCTTCACAGGCTTCTTTCCCGGTTGGAAATTTTGACCGAAGCCAGGGTTATTGTGGCTGTGGCAGGCATGGAGGGCGCGCTCGCCAGTGTAATTGGCGGACTTGTAAGCTGTCCGGTTATCGCTGTGCCAACCAGCGTTGGTTATGGCTCGAATTTCGGCGGCTTATCCGCATTGCTTGCTATGCTGAATTCTTGTGCCGCAGGCATTTCGGCAGTAAACATAGACAACGGGTTTGGCGCAGGTTTTTTAGCCAGCCGCATAAACCAAATGAAAGGGCTGGAATGAAAACATTATTTATTGAATGCAGTATGGGAGCGGCCGGAGATATGCTGATGGCTGCGCTGCTGGAACTGTTGCCCAACAAAGAAGTTTTTTTGAAAAAGATGAACAGCATAGGCATAAAAGGAGTTCGCGTTAGCGCGAAGGCGTCTATAAAATGCGGCATCATGGGCACCCACGTTTCTGTTTTCATCGAAAATGGTGCAAGCGCGACAGAAGAAACAAGCGTTGACGTCGATATAACGGGGCTTGAACACAACCACGAGCATAATAAAAATAGACACGAACACGCTCATGACCATAAACACAACCATATGGGAATACGCGATATTGAAGCGATTCTATCCGGCTTGTCCGTCTCTGAGACCGTTAAAGGACAAGCTCTGGCTACTTATAATTTGATTGCTGAAGCGGAATCTACCGCGCATGGCCGCCCCCTCAACGAGGTACATTTCCACGAGGTGGGCAGCTTGGACGCGATTGTGGATATAGTGGGCGTTTGCCTTCTGATGGAGGAAATCGCCCCAGACAGCGTAATTGTATCTTCCGTGCATGTGGGAAGCGGTTTTGTTCGCTGCGCTCATGGGA
Source organism: Oscillospiraceae bacterium (assembly GCA_031267965.1). Lineage (GTDB taxonomy): Bacteria > Bacillota > Clostridia > Oscillospirales > Acutalibacteraceae > WRKY01. Next base: position 1,959 of record JAIRYC010000056.1, read on the forward strand.
TTCTGCCCGTTCCGGCGCCCGCCACGGCTCATATTTTGCAAGACGTTCCCTCTTATGGCGGAAAAATCAAAGGCGAACTGTGCACACCGACTGGCGCGGCTATTCTCAAGTATTTTGCCAATGATTTTGGTTCTATGCCGGAGATGCGGGTGCAAAAAATCGGATATGGCATGGGCACAAAGGATTTTGAGGCGGTAAACTGCGTGCGTGTTTTCTTGGGTAAAAGCGAGAGATGTGGTGGCGGTCCGAATGGATCCGTGGCAGAATTGCGCTGCAACGTAGATGATATGACAAGCGAGGCGTTGGGCTCCGCCTGCCGCACATTAATGGAGGCGGGAGCGCGGGACGTTTTCACAACACCGGTAGGAATGAAGAAAGACCGTCCGGGCATCTTGCTCACTTGCGTATGCGACACAGAAAAAGCGGATAGGTTCGCAGCGCTGATACTCAAACACACTACAACGTTTGGTGTGAGGAAAGCCGTTCTCAGCCGTTATATGCTGGAGCGCGAAACGATAACGCGGCAAACGCCTTTCGGTGAGGTACATTTGAAAACCGGAAAAGGGTATAACGTAACAAAAACCAAGTTGGAATATGAGGATGTTGCAGCGCTGGCAAAAAAGCACGATTTTTCCATTGGTGAAACGGAGCGCCGGATATGGACGCATTTAAATCTTCAGGAGACTGAAATATGACCATAGAACAAAAACATGAAAGATTAAAGGATTATTTGCGGGCTTTGGAGAGCGTGGCGGTGGCATTTTCCGGCGGCGTGGATTCCACCTTTCTGTTGAAAAGCGCCTATGACGTCTTGGGCGATAACGCCATAGCCGTTACCGCCCGTTCTTGCTCTTTCCCAAAACGGGAGTTGGATGAGGCGTCAGCTTTTTGTAAAAAAGAGGGTATCACTCACGTCCTATGCGATTCTGAAGAGCTTGAAATAGATGGTTTTTCCAAAAATCCCACAAACCGCTGCTACCTTTGCAAGAGCGAGCTTTTCGCCAAAATTTGGGCCGCAGCGAAAAAACACGGCATTTCCCACGTTGCCGAAGGCTCAAACATGGACGACAACGGCGACTACCGCCCGGGATTGATCGCCGTAGCAGAACAGGGTGTGAAAAGCCCGTTGCGCCATGCGGAACTGAACAAAGCGGAAATCCGCCAGCTTTCCAAGACTATGGGGCTGCCCACTTGGAACAAGCAATCTTTTGCTTGCCTTTCCTCCCGTTTCCCTTACGGAGAGGAAATCAATCCTCAGCGTTTGGGCATGATCGACACAGCGGAACAGCTTCTGCTGGATATGGGCTTCCGTCAAGTGCGTGTTCGTTACCACGGCAATCTTGCCCGTATCGAAACCGATGCGGATGGTTTCTCGCTGGCGACATCTTTGGCGAATCGCGAGAAAATCCATGCCGCATTTAAGGAAATTGGTTTCACCTATGTTGCTCTGGATTTATTGGGCTATCGTACCGGCAGTATGAACGATACACTCACAGGGGAGATTTTGCAAGCCGGCACACACGCTGCCATTTTTAAATCTCAGGTTTGACTGTGAATGACACAACATGGCAATTGTCACCGATTTACTAAATACTCGGCTGCCCTGCGATAGCCCTCAAAGCCCAGCCCCGCAAAGGTTTTCTCGCACGCCAAACCTGCGTATGATATCTGCCGAAATGCCTCGCGTTCGCTCACCGCAGAAAGATGCACCTCTACCGCCGGTAACGCAACTGCCTTTAATGCGTCTAAAATCGACACGCTTGTATGCGTGTATGCCGCCGGATTGATGATAATCCCGTCAAAATTCGCATATGCCATCTGGATTTTATCAACAATCGCGCCCTCATGGTTACTCTGAAAGACTTCGCATGCCACCCCCAAATCAGTGCACGTCCGTTCGCAAAACGTACATAAATCAGCATAGCTCTGCCTGCCGTAGATTTCCGGTTCGCGCAACCCAAGCATATTCAGGTTCGGCCCATTAATAATTAAAATTTTCATCTCGGTTCATCCTTGCGTATGACGGCGTAAAAATCGTTCGTCAACGCATATTTCCCGTCAGCAATGGTTTCGTTGCTTGGCGCAACACCATCCACTGACAGGAACTTCAAATCCGGCTGTGTATACATGTTCTTCGCGTAGTAGTAAACGCTATAGCCCAACACATCCGCAGAGTTGTTGTAGCTCGCAAGCCCGTCAATCAGGCCCCCCTTTGCTGACGGCACTAGCTGTGACGGGGCCTCCATCATTTTTTCGCCCTTCATAACCAGTTTGTCCATCAGGTTTTGTGAGCCGCTGCCCGCATTGCGTTGGAACGCCATAATGCCCTTGTTTGCACCGCCCACCTTACTCCAGTTGGTGATTTTGCCCGCGTAGACGTTCTGAATCTCACTGAGCTTTAGGTTTTCCACAGGATTTTTGGCATTGGTCAAGAATACCAGCGCATCTATGCCAATCGGATAAAATTCCAGCGTATCATTGATGTTTTTGGCTTCGTCGCTCCCGTTATCCTCCGGCTTCTCGTAAATTAACAAGATTGTTGACACATGCCCCTCTTCTCCGGGTGCATTTTGGAGGAGCTTGCTGTAAGCATAATCCGTACGCGTAAATGCGTCCGTAACAGCGGTTGCGGCATCGGCGCCATAGCGCGCCGTGCGCTTTAATATCTCCTGCGCAAATGGGATCAGCGCCGTGCTGCCGTCAATCTTGGGCACAAGTTCTTCCTCTTTGAATATCATCGCCGTTGGCAGCGCAGCAGGCGTGGCGCTCGGCCCCTCTGTGGAAGCGTCGCCGTCGAACAGACTACATCCCGCCAAAAAAATCAGCAAAAAAGCCGCCGGCAACGCTGTGATTTTTTTCATGATGTGTCCTCCTCAATATGTTATGACTTATACATTGTCATTGTAGCATGTAACCCAACGTATGTCAAGTGCAAACTTGTTCACTCTGGCTGACCTTGGATACGAGAAACATTTCAGAGCAAATCACGGCGCAAATGAGTTTTCGGACTGCAAGGGCAACCACATTAACGGTATTGAGAGCTTCTGAGGCTGCGCCAAGCATCGCCCGGTAAAGTTCAAAGGAATCCCGAAGAAATCATTCCAGCTTTACCTCCCGGAAACTGAATTCCGCTTTAATCATCGTGTCGTCGATCTCTACCGTTTCTT
>JAIRYC010000058.1 GCA_031267965.1 Oscillospiraceae bacterium
TGATTCTCCGCCGCGGGTCGGTTATTCCTTTTGTGTTTTCTATTAATTTTTCTATTCTCATGATTATATCTTATCACTTTGGGATGATTAAGTAATTGCTGTTGCTCTGGGGTGAAGCCATTGCGTTTTTCCAAAAATTATGGTATATTTAAGCTGGCAGTTTTAGCAAAGGGAGGCACGCATGAGGGGCTGGTGCATTGTTGCTGGCATATTCGTTGCGCTGGTGCTTCTGCTTTGCGTGCGCGCCCGATTCAAGGTGCACTATGATGAAACGCTGTGCTCCGTTAAGCTGGGCTGGTTTTTTTTTAGCGTTACCCTTTATCCAAAAAAAGAAAAGCCCAAAAAGAAAGCAAAGCGCAAAACCAAAACCGATAAGGACAAGCCCAAGGAAAAGTCCGGCCTTTTTCGGCCGTACATGAATCAGGAGGGGATTGCCGGCGCGTTCGCCATCCTGCGGCAGGCGCTGGACGCATTGGGCGGTACGCTGCGGGGACTGCGCAAGGATCTGCTTATCCACAACCTGCAAGTTTATGTTGATGTTGCTTCGGCATCCGGCGACGCGGCGGATACCGCTATCCTTTATGGGAAGGCATGTGCCGTGCTGTATCCGCTCGTCAACGGGATAATCACTGCCGTGCGTACCGGCCGATACGATGTTATCGTTAATCCGGACTACCTTGCGTCAAGCAGCCGCGCAGAGCTATACGCAACGGTTTCGCTGCGTCCAATCCGTGTGCTGTGGGAGCTGATCTTGTTTGCTGTGCGCTTGTTGTGGTGCGTTGGGCTGCCAATATTCAAGGCGGAAAAAAGGCGCGGGAACAGCCTGAACAAAAAACGGAGGAGAAAACCCCATGACGTTGCTTGAACAAATCGCTGAATGGCATGAAATCGATGAGCACAAAAAAATTGTGGAACCCATCTGCGCGCTTTCGCCGGAAAGTTGGGGCTATCGGTTGACCTGCCTGCCGGCGCGCGCCCTGAATAATCTTGACCGCGAGGACGATGGCTTGCGGTTGCTGCTCTCGGTTGAAACGGAGGGACAAGACGATGCGTTGTGGCACTTCCGCATTGGATATTCGCTGTCTTATCTGGGGCAATACGGCGCGTCCGCCCCGTGTTCCGCCGCGTCATGGCGCTGGGCGACAAGGAAGAGCCTACAAAGCAACTGCTCGCCATGGCGGAGGCTTATTCAAATAAAAATGACAGATAAATCATTCGCACATAACAGGAGGTTAACCCCGTGACAGCTCAAGAACTTCGCCGCCTTTATCTTGACTTTTTTGCCGCGCGCGGACATGCGGAAATTCCGTCCGCGTCCCTTATCCCGGAGAACGACCCATCCGTGCTCTTCACAACGGCGGGCATGCACCCATTGGTGCCATATCTGTTGGGTGAGGGGCATCCTGCGGGCAACCGCCTGTGTGACTGCCAGAAGTGCCTGCGAACGGACGACATCGACGAGGTAGGCGACGCCAGCCACTTGACATTCTTTGAGATGTTGGGCAACTGGTCGTTGGGGGATTACTTTAAGCGCGAATCCATTACGCTGAGCCATGAATTCCTGACAAAGGTGTTGGGGATACCGCAGGAAAAAATCAGCGTAACGGTTTTTGTGGGCGGCGGGCGAGACGACGCCATGATTCCCCGCGATGAAGAAAGCCCCGCCGTTTGGGAGAGCTTAGGCTATCCGAAGGAGCGCATTTTCGCCTTTGGGCGCAAGGAAAATTTTTGGAGTATGGCAGGTGCGGGTCCCTGCGGTCCGGATACCGAAATCTTTTATGACACGGGCAAGGAGCCTTGCTCTGCGGCATGCTCGCCTGCGTGCAATTGCGGCAAATACGTGGAAATTTGGAACAACGTTTTCATGGAATACTATCGTGCGGCGGATGGTACGCTATCTCCGCTGGAGCGCAAAAATGTGGATACCGGACTTGGTTTGGAGCGTGTGCTCTGTTTGCTGACGGGCAAGCAAAGCGTGTTCGAAACCGAGTTGTTTGTCCCGGTGCTGGAGGAAATAACCGCGCTGACCGGCGCACAATACACGGAGAACGAGCGTGCCTTCCGCATCATCGCTGACCATCTGCGTGCGGCGGCGTTTATCCTTGGCGATGACAAAGCGGTTCAGCCCTCCAACGTTGACCAAGGTTACATATTGCGCCGGCTTATCCGCCGGGCATACCGTTATCTCTCCGACCTGAATGCGCCGCCTTTGGCTATGGTCACAATAGCGCGGAAATTTGTTGAGCAATACGAAGCCGCATATCCCGAGCTGGCGCGCAATGAGGCGTTTATCTGCGAGAAACTTGAGCGCGAAGAAAAAGCGTTCCGCAAGGCTTTGGAGCACGGGCTGAAGAAGGCGGAGAAGTTCCTTGCCGCCCTGCCGGAGGGTGGAATTTTGCCGGCCGAACAGGCGTTTAAGCTCTACGATACCTTTGGCTTCCCGGTGGAGTTTACGCAAGAGCTGACTGCTGAGCGAGGCTTTTCGGTGGATATGGAAGGCTTCCACGCGCTCTTTGCGGAGCACCGGGCTAAGTCCCGCGAGGGCGCGGCGCAAAAGTTCAAAGGCGGTCTTGCCGACAGTGGCGAGGCGACAACGCGATTACACACCGCAACGCATCTTTTGGGAGCGGCTCTGCGCAAGGTGCTGGGCGATGAGGTCCGTCAGCGGGGGAGCAATATCACGCCGGAGCGCTTGCGGTTTGACTTTAACTTTGCGCGCAAAATGACGCCCGAAGAGGTCGCGGAAACGGAAAGGCTTGTTAATGAGGCGATCGCCGCGGCAATCCCAGTTGTTTGTGCGGAGACGACCGTGGAGGAGGCGCGCAAAGCCGGTGCCATCGGCGTGTTTGGCAACCGCTACGGCGAGCGCGTCAAGGTCTACGGCATCGGCGAGGTTTCTATGGAAATTTGCGGCGGACCGCACGCGGCAAATACAAGTGAGCTGGGTCGTTTTGTGATTAAGCAGGAAATCAGCTCAAGCGCGGGCGTCAGGCGGATTAAGGCAGTGCTGGAGTAACAAAGTGCATTTTGCTGACGCTCAAACGCCTTGACAATATAGATATTCTGTGATAAAATGATAAAAATTCTGTGAGGAGGATCGAATGGAAGTTTACCAAAGGAACGCCTGGGGATTCATCAAGGGGCTTGGTCTAACGGTTGGCGGTTCTGCGGCTTTAGCGGTCTTGCTATATATGTTTACGGCAAACTACTGGCTCGCTGTGGGCGTTGGGCTTGTGGTTTTTGCGCTGCTTCTTTACATAACAATCTTCAAAGATGCAATCCGCTTTGAGCTTGAGAATGGCATGATGCGTTACCTTGTGCGCGGCAAAGAGGAGCACCGCTTTAACCTTGCTCAGTGCGCCGCACGCTACCAAATCAAAACCAACAACGGCAGTGCAGGCAGCATTTCGCTGTATATCTCCGAGCTTAAAAGCGATGGGCAGTACGGCGAAGAAATTTACATTGATTGCGAACCTTTGGGGGAAACGCAGTTCATGAAGTTATTTGCGTCCATGGAAAAGACAAGCAAGGTGATGGAGCCGCGGCAACTGGAAATCCAGAAGCTGTGATAACATATTGAGAATTGAGGAGATATCATGCAACTGGATCAACTGCTGGAGATGCTCAGACAAAATTGGAAGTACATTGCTTTTGTTATGGGCGTTGGCGTACTCATTATGATTGGCGGCATTATCCGCAAAAAGAGTATCCAAAAGCACGGAGCGCAATTCTTTGAGCAAAACCCTGACGCCGCGAGGATATACTTTGAGAATCACGTTGGAATGACAAACTCTGCCGTGCAAGTAGTGTCTGTCAACGGCGAAGGGCCAATACTGGATATGGAAAAGTCAAAGCAGTTTGTATATGCTTTGCCCGGATTGGCGACGCTTTCGCTGCGCCATACAGCCCAGCGCCCGGGCATTGTTTACAAAACCGTCACCGAAACGACCGACGGAACTGTTCAGGTGCAAATTGAAGCGCGTAAGCGGTATCAATTGGGATTCAATGGCAAAACGGGTGAGTTCAGCATTGCCGAGCTGCCGGACTGATCGCGGATATGCAACATTCAACAAGGGTGCGATAAGCCGGGCGGTCGCATCCTTGTTTGCGTTTTATCTATGCTGTCAGTTTGCCACGCAGAACCATCAGCAGTGTCTTTTCCCGCCGCGAAACCTGCACCTGCGTCATGCCCAACAGCTCTGCGGTGCGGCTTTGTGTAAAGCCCTTGTAGTAGCGCAAAATCAGCAGGCTGCGGTCGCGTTCGCAAAAGCCGTCCAGCTCTTGATGCAGAGCAATGGAGTCCGTGATTTTTTCGTCCGGCGCACTGACCGCAATCTCCAACACACGCTCCTCGCCATCAGCGTCAGTCTGATACAGCGGAACCGTTGGCGAGAAAACCCCCAGTAGCTCAGCGGTTTGTGCGCAGTCTATGCCAAGCCGCTCCGCGAGGATATGCAAGGGCGGTTCCTCGCCGCGTTCCTCCGCCAACTCGTCGCGGACGCGCAGCGCCTCGCGCGCTTGTTCACGTAAGGTGCGCCCGATTTTAACCGCCCCGCCCTCGCGGAACAGCATACGTATCTCGCCCAATATGACGGGCACAGCGTAGGTTGAAAACGCAAAACCGCGCGCCGAATCAAATCTTTCAGCCGCCTTAATCAACCCTATGCAGCCTGCTTGGAACATGTCGTCATACTCTGCTCCGCGCCCACGGAAGCGGTTGGCGCAAGTGTAAACAAGGTTTAAGTTCTCCTCAACAATGCGGTTGCGGGCGGTCCGTCTGTCGCCCGGCAAAGTGTTGTCACCGATGTCCGTAATGGACGTTTTCCTGCCGGCGGCAGCAAGCTCAAACGGCATAGTCCCTGCCCTGAATTTGCTTTTCCAGCGTTACCAGCGTGCCGCGGCCGTAGGTACTGCGCACGCGGACCTTGTCGCAAAAGCTTTCCATAACGGCGAAGCCCAGCCCTGCGCGTTCTCCGCCAACGGACGACCACAGCGGCTCACGCGCCTGCTTCACATTTGGGATTCCGCAGCCACGGTCGCGGATTTTCACACGTACCAGCCCGGATTCAAAAAGCTGCGCATGGATGTGAATTTTGCCGACACTGTCCGGATAGGCGTGTACAATGCAGTTGGTCACCGCCTCGCTTAGGGCGGTTTTGATGTCACTGATTTCCTCAACCGTGGGGTCAAGCTGCGCGGCAAAGGCGGATACTGCCACGCGCACGTAGCTTTCGTTGACGCTGCGGCTGTCCACGGTTAGGCGCATTTCGTTTAAGGTGGTCATAGGTGTTTCTCCTTCATATGTAGTTGCATGGGGTGATGGTCAATTCCCGGACGGATTTTAGATATCCGTTCACGCATTGAGCCGTTGTTCCTTCAGCGTAAGCTGCGCAAGCTTTTCCAGCCCGGCAAGGCGCATCAGGCGGTGAAACCGCTCGTTCAAGTTGACGATCTGCACTCTGCTACCAAGCTCGCGCGCAAGGCGGTAACGCCCCATCACCAGCCCTATTGCGGAGCTGTCAATGAACGTAACCCGCGCAAAATCAAGGCGCAGCAGGGAAGGCTTGGATTTGCGCAGCGCGTCGTCGATTGCCTTGCGCATTCCCGCAGCACTGTGGTGGTCGATTTCGCCGCAAAGCAGTGCGGTGACGCTGATTGGTGTGACGATGATATCCGGCGGCATGGTTATGTATCCCCTTATTTTATTATTATGGTACGGATTTTGTCGTTTTATGCAAAATGGTTTTGGGACAAAATCCCAACTGAAATGATACCAGTTTATCCTAGTGAAAATTGTCGCTTCCATGTGCGCGGTAAAAATTCCCGCGATGCTTACGAGCGAGGTGCATTTTGTGTGCTTTGGAGAGAAAATCTATAAATTTATTGTAAAATCTTGCCGAAAGGACTTGCATTTCTTCGGCATTTTTGCTAAAATAGAGTGGTCATTTTTGTTAGGTTTGCCGAATGATCAGTAAAAAATGAAATAATAGTGATAGTTGTTTACATATAGTTGGGAGGAGAACACATGTCAAGTAGAGTTTTCCAAAATTTGGTGCATCAGCTGCGCGACGCCACAGGACGCACAATTGGTGTACTGGATGAGGGTGGTACAATCATTTCGTGCAGTGAGCTTGGTAGAATCGGCGAGGCTGTGCCGGGAACGGCAGCCTTGCAAGGCGCTATAACCGCCGCTCCGTTTGAGGGCGCGACGTATCAGGGCTTTGGCAATGGCTACACTGCGTTTGTGGAAGGCGTTGAAGAAAATGCCCGCTTAACTGTGCAAATCTGCGCGGTGGCGCTGGATAACGCAAAGCGATACCACGATGAAAAATTTGACCGTGGGCAGTTTGTCAAAAACGTGTTGATGGATAACATTCTGCCGGGCGATTTGTTCCTGCGCTCACGTGAGTTGTGTTTTGACGGCGAAACCGAACGTGTGGTATTGCTCATCAGACTGAACAACCATGTGGAAACAAATGCGCTTGTTATGGTGCAAAGCCTTTTCCCTAATACTGAAACGGATTTTGTTGTAAACCTGAGTGAAAACGATATTGCCGTGGTGAAGGAAATCCGCCACCCGATTGTGCCCGCAGATTTGGAAAAACTTGCGCGTGCCATTTCGGATTATTTGGGTACTGAGCTTTACGCTACACCATATATTGGCATTGGCACTGTGGTGACGAGCATAAAAGAGCTTATCCGCTCGTTCAAAGAGGCGCAGATATCGCTGGAAGTCGCAAAGATTTTTGACCAGGAAAAGACGATTATCCGCTACGAGGCGCTGGGCATTGCCCGGCTGATTTATCAGCTTCCGCTGACGCTGTGCAATATGTTCCTTAACGAGGTATTCAAAAAAGGCTCGATAGATAGTCTGGACATGGAAACGAACTTTACGATTCTGCGCTTTTTCGAGAACAATCTCAACGTTTCTGAAACCTCGCGCAAGCTATTTGTGCACCGTAATACGTTGGTATATCGCTTAGAGAAGATCAAGAAGCTCACCGGGCTTGACCTGCGCGAGTTTGACGACGCAATCGTCTTTAAGGTGGCGCTGATGGTCAAAAAATACCTGGACGAAAGGCCAATGCTGTACTAATGCCATAGCCGGGATCTGGCTTTATTTGGATTAAGCGATTGGCATAAGCAACAGAGCCGTTTGAGAAACGCTTTATTAGCCGGAGAGTTTGCAGCTAGAATTTGCTTGAACAAAAAACAAAGCTATAATCTTATCAGAAACGATAAAAAGTATCTTCTCAATATCTTTATCTTGAAAGTTAACAAAGTTGTAAGAATTGCATGCTATACTATCTGCGCATTCTACGGAAAATGGAGAAAACGCAATGATACATATTGATAATGTCAGCAAAACCTTTGTGGATGGCGAGCGCATGGTTCACGCCATTCAGGGGTTGACCTTGCATATCAAACGGGGTGAGTTCATTTTTGTTGTGGGACGTAACACAAGCGGAAAGAGCACGCTCTTTAATCTTATAACACGTGAAATTCAACCCACGGAGGGCGCAATTGTTGTTGATGGCATAGCGCTTGGTCAAATACGAGAGAAGGATTTACCATATTACCGCCGCAGAATCGGCGTAGTTTTTCAGGATTTTCGCCTTTTGCCCAATATGGACGTGTTCGATAATGTTGCCTACGCTATGCGTGTGCTCCATAATCACGGCGATAAGGAGATCCGCAAGCGTGTGGCGCATGTGCTCAATTTAGTTGGGCTTGCGCAGGAGAAATCCCGTGCGTCCATCCATCAGCTCTCTGGCGGCGAGAGGCAGCGCGTTGCGATTGCTCGCGCTATGGTCAATAACCCAAAGGTTATGCTGGCGGACGAGCCGACCGGCAACATTGACCCTGAGATGAAGGTAGAAATTTTCCGGTTGATGCGCGGAATCAGCGCGCAGCAGGGTACAACGGTGCTTATGGTTACACATGACCACGACTTGGTCAAGCAGTTTACCGGGCGCGTCGTGACGCTTGACAGCGGCAAGCTTGCCGGAGATAAGGTTTATCGTGTGCCCCTAGCACGCATGCCGTCGGCTGTTTTCCCCGCCGCCGCAAGTCCGTTGTTGCCAAGTGACGCTCAGCCGCAGAATGCGCGGATGCCGGCGCCAAGCGAGGCCCCGCAAAGCAGCGGGGAGCTTGGGCGGCTGGATAGCTTGCTTTCGCTTTTGAACAATCGATATGGGGCGAGCGCATGAAGCTTTTAAAAAAAGACGGCGCCCTGCATGACGACAACGCAGGGCGGCTGAACATTAGTTACTTAATCCGCCAAGGCTTGGAGAACCGTCGCCGCAACAAAACCGGCGCGATTTCTTCAATGGCGATCCTTTTTGTGTGCTTGCTGCTGTTGGGCGCTGCCTTGCTGTTCTCTTCTAATGTACTGAGCATACTTGAAGCTGTGCAAGGCGAGAACGTCATTATGGTGTTTGCACGCTACAATGCCAGCCAGATACAGGTCGCCGCGTTAGGCACGCAAATTGCCGCATTGGAGAATGTTGAGGACGTGCAGTTTATCTCAAAAGAGGACGCACTTAGACAGCAGCTGGCGCTGCTCAAAGGCTCTACAGCCGATGCGTTGACAAGCCTTATGCCCGAAAACCCCCTGCCGGACGCCTATTGTGTCAGAGTAATCAATATGGACGTGTTCGCCCAGACGTCAGATACGCTCAAACGTCTGCAAAATGTGGACAGTGTGCGCGAAAACCGTGAGCTTGCCGCCAAGCTGACGGGCTTTAGCCGCACGGTGGGTATTGCCGCCGGCAGTGTAGTGTTGGCATTGATTATCGGCACGCTGCTTGTTGTGATGAACACCACGCGCCTGAGCATGCAAAAAAGTGAGGACGCAATCAAAATCATGCGTGTTGTAGGCAGCACGGAGCGCGATATTCGAATCCCGTATTTTGTGGAGGTCACGGTCAACGGGTTGATTGCCGGCGTGCTGGCGTTTGGTGTGGTGTGGGGACTTTATGCCGCCGCCATATCTTATATAAGCCCTTTGTTGGACGTGCTTTTTTCCGGAAATCTTTTACCATTTAAGCAGTTTATTCCGCCGCTTGTTGGGGCGTACGCATTGGTTGGTTTGGCGACAGGTTGGCTGGGCTGCCGTTTTTCAGTCCGCAGTTACTTTCGCGAGAAAGGGAAGGTGGTTGAAATTGCGCCGTAAAGCTATTTACCTTTATAAGTATAATCACGAATCAATGCTTTTTTGGCATAAGCCGTTCGGGATCTTTGCCATGGTGCTTGCGCTGATTATCTGTGCAGGAGGCATATTGCAGCAGCTTGCGCCAGCAATTCACGCAGATGAAATTGACGACATGAACACCCAATACGCGGCGTTAGAAAAACAGTTGCAGCAGAGTATCGCCGCCTATAATGATGCCAAAGTCCGCCTTGTAAACAACGAGGAGCTTTTGAAAGGGCTGCAAAAACAAACCGATGCCTTGCAGGCTCAGCAGGAATTGCTGGAAAAGCAAAACAGTGCGCTCAAGGCAAAAATTGCGTTTTCTGATGCAAAAATTGGTGAACTTAACAGGCAAGTCCGTCTTACAAAAGACGAAATTGACTACAATATCACGCAAAAAGAATACATTGAAGCAAACATTAAGACTGGCATGGAACAGTTGATGGAACGCATGAGGGCAAACTACACAACCGGCTCCGCCACATGGCTGGAGGTGCTTTTGCAAGCACAGAATATGCAGGATTACTTGACGCGCACGGAGCTTTTTGCCCGAGTTGCGGAAAAAGACCGTCAGCTCGTGGAAGATTTTGAAGCGCAGACAGAGGAGCTTGAAAAGCTGATTAAGAATTTGGCGGTTAAGCAAACCGAGTTTGAAGCCAAGCAAAAAGAAGCTGTTGCGGCAAGGAATACGCTCAGTGAGCAGGAAAAGACGCTTAACGAGAGCCGGGCAAAGCTGCTGGACAAGCAGAACGAACTGAATGCCAACACGGAGACAATAAAGACGCGCATGGCGGAGTTGAGTGAAAATAGCAAGGTTTACATCTCCCAGCGCGACAGGTTTACCCAAGAGATGGCAAAGCTAGACGCAGAAATTGCTAAGGCGATTGCGGAGCGCGGCTCAAAGGAAAGTGCGGACTCGGCGCAGAACGATAAGGGTGGTAACAGCGCGTCGTCGTCAGGGCTGATTTTTCCGCTACACGTGGGATCTGGCGGATACCGCCTTGGCGATAAATACGGACCGCGAATCAATCCATACACGCATGTGGCGGGCAAGCACAACGGTGCGGACGTTATTGTGGGAGCGGGCACACCGGTCTACGCTATGGCGGCGGGGACTGCGATCATTGCGCACTTCAGTGTATCCTTTGGTTGGTATATCATGATTGACCACGGGAACGGGCTGTTTACGCTCTATGCCCATTCCTCAAAGCTGCTGATAAACGAGGGCGACCACGTTGAGCAGAATCAAAACATCATGCTCGTTGGCAGCACGGGTTATTCCACGGGACCGCATCTGCATCTTGAGGTGCACATTCAGGACGCAAGCGGTGTTTCCCACACGGCGGACCCGTTCAGCGGCTACGTGCCATTGCCGTAAATTTGCCTTTTTGGTCTGTTTCGTGTATACTAATGGCGTCGTATTTTACGGCGCTAATGTTTTGTTGGCAGGGGCTGACTGAATATGGGAGGTCTTTTTGAATGAGTGAGGAGCAAGCCACACAAAAAAAGAAAGAGCCGGCAAAGATTCTTTTGGGAATGGCAATTGCACTGATTTTAGCGGCCATTGCGGCGACAGTTACTATAACAATGGCAATCAGTAATGAAATTTACAGTGACTTAATCAAGTCGCTTAACGTGCGTATGGCTATGTATGACATCATCAAAGAAATTGACGATATTGTGCGTATCAGTTATTACGGGAATATTAATAACATTGACCATACGACGCAGCTGGAAATTGGCTACATTAAAGGCATTGGCGACAGCAAAAGCCAATATTTCTCACCGGCTGAATACAAAGCGTACAAGCAACGCATGAAGGGAGATGAGCCTGGTGCGGGATTTTTGGCGCAGTATGACGCGGCAAGTGACGGGTTGCTTGTTACGAGGGTTTTTGCATCGTCGCCTGCGGCAAAATCCGGGCTCAAGACCGGCGATGTCATAAAAGAGATTGCAGGGACGGCGGCCATTGCACAAAACACGGATGAACTGTTAGGTAAATTTAAGGGTGGAACACTCAGCAGCGTACAGATAAAATACAGCCGCGGCGGTAAGGAAAACACCGCAAGGGTTATGCTTGGTTATTCAAACCCCACAGTGGTTTACGAGCTGCAGGGCAACATTGGTTATGTGCGCATTTTTGCGTTCTACGAGAAAACTGCCGGCGAGGTAAACGACGCGATTGAGGCGCTGCAAAAAAAGAGCGCAAGCGCGGTTGTGTTTGACGTCCGTGGCGTAAACGAAGGCAAGGTTGATTATGCCGCCGCCGTGCTGAAGGGGCTATGTCCTATGACTGACGGTTCCGGTGCGCTGGCGGCTTTGATCGGCAAGGACGACAATATAATTCGCAGCTTTCCCTCTGATGCAAAGCAGGTGCAGATGCAAATGGCGGTGCTTATCAACGGCCATACAGCGGGCGCTGCGGAGCTTTTTGCCTGCGATTTGCGCGATTTTGGCAAGGCGGTTCTGGTTGGTGAGAAGACTGCCGGTGACGACACCGCACAGGATGATTTTGCGCTTAAGGATGGCGGCGGTATTCTGCTGACAATTGCAAAGGTGCGCCCGTACCGTACGGAGAGCTACGCTGAAGGACTCACGCCGTATGTTGAAGTCATGCTTACGGATGGAAATGGGTCGAAGGGCGCGTTGCTCCCGCTCAGTGAGGACGCGCAGGCGCAGGCAGCATTCTCACTTTATAAGGATCAAAGTGATGAGGACGCGGGTAACTCGTAAATTGTTCATACGCTTGTTTATGAGTACATGATCCGTGCGCCGCTAATTTTAAAATACCCCAACATTTATCAATAGGATGCGCCATGACCTGTCACGCAAAACATCTAAAGCATTTTGCTGCGCTGATTTTTGCTGCGGTGCTGTTGCTGTTACCCGCGTGCAAAAAAGACGATGGATCTGCTAAAAATTTCTATTATCCGGTTCCTGCTAATCCAGAACGCCTTGATCCGCAGTTGGTCAGCGGTACTGCCGAGGACACAATTCTGCTAAACTGCATGGAGGGGTTGGTGCGCATTGCAGAGAACGGTTCTGTTGTGGCCGGTGTTGCCATCTCGTGGGAGCTTAGCGCGGATGGCAGGACATATACCTTCCGATTGCGCGAGGACGCAAAATGGTATGCTAACGCGGCGTTTTATGATAAAATACCCAAGGAATTTTTCGGAGATTTTGATAACTCTGTAACGGCGCAGGACTTTGTGTTTGCTTTCCGCCGCGCAGTTATGCCGGAGATTCGCTCGCCGCTTGCCGAAAAGCTTGATCAGATTAAAAACGCGCGTGAAATTCGCCAAGGCAAGGCAAAGCCGGATACGCTTGGCGTGATGGCGGTTGACAAATACACACTGCAAATCGCGCTGCTGCAGCCGGGCGCGGAGTTTTTGCCGTTGCTTGCGCTCGCACCATTTTACCCGTGCTCTCAGGCTTTTTACAACGCTGCACAGGGGCGCTACGGGCTTGAGCCGACGTACTTAATGTGCAACGGTCCGTTTTATCTCTCAAGCTGGCGCGAGGGTGGAAGCACTATCATTTTGAAGAAAAACCCCGCTTACTCGGGCGCAGAAGCAGTCCTGCCGGCCGCCGTAACGTTGCAGGTGGACTCAAATTCTGCGGGCTACACCGCCCGTTTGGCGAGCGGTATGTACTCTCTGTGTCCACTGAACAATGAGGCAGATTTGCCGGGCGGATGCAGCGCGATATCGTTTAACAATCGCGTGACGGCGCTTGTCTTCAACTGCGGCTCCGGATTTACGAAGCAAGTCGCTGTTCGTGCGGCGCTTGTCGGCGTGCTTGACTTAGAAAATCTTGCCATCAATGGTGCAGCTCGTGCGCCGGGATTAGTACCGGGCAGTGCGCTTATAGGCAATGAAAGCTATCGTGCAAAGGCGGGAGGTGCGGCTTTGGCGAAAAAGGACGCGGTGAAAGCTAAGGCTGAGCTTGTGGCGGCGTTGGCGGCTTCCGGCGAGAACGCATTGGAGTTGACGGTGCTTTGTTCGCAAGAGCTTGAACAGGCTGTCCGTCAGTTGTTGCAGCAGTGGAATGTCGCTTTTGGGCTACTGGTAAAAACTGGTGTTGAGGTTCTGCCGGAGCAGGGCTTGGCGGCACGTGTTGCGCGTGGCGACTATACAGCGGCGGTTATTCCGCTGACCTTGCAAGGGCAAAGCCCTTTGAAATTTTTGGCGCAGTTCAGCAAGGATTCGCCGCAAAATTTACTGCGCTTTGTTTCCGATGAATACGTCAAGCTACTTGATTCCTTACGGGATGCATCTGATAGCAAAGCCGTAGCCGACGCAGCTCACCGCGCGGAGGACTATCTGCTAAAAAATGGCGTGTGCCTCCCATTGTTTGAAGGCGAGAGCCTTTTTGCAATCGGGAAGAATGTAAGCGGTGTGGCGTTGCGGTTTAGCACGGTGCCGGATTTCCGCTCAGGAAAGATAATCGGCTAGACATTTTTGTGGTAAAAAGAACAAATAAGGAGTTAAACATGGAGGGGAAATATAACTGGGAAGACATTTTTTTTCCGATCTTGTCATTTGTTGGGATTATTGTTTTTGCAATTTTCTTTGGATTTAAGTACGCATAAAATTTCGTTTAGCATGAATATTTATTCTAGATTGATTCATATTTCGAATATGGAATAATGGTTGCATGCGTTTATGCTATAATATTTTCACTATATCATTTGCAAATGCCGGTATAAATCAAGCCACAAGAGCAAAATGGTGAGTGGGAGGCCAAAATGCATATAATATTCATTGATGGAGCACAGGGGACTACCGGCTTGCGTCTGCGCGAGAGGCTTACCGGGCGGACGGAGCTATGTGTTATGGAGTTGCCCAAGGATCTGCGCAAGGATGCGAACGCACGCCGCGCCGCAATGCAGGAAGCGGAAATCACTTTTCTCTGTCTGCCGGACGATGCTGCGCGTGAGAGCGTTCGCCTTGCCGAAGGTACAGGCACGCGCATGATTGATGCATCCACCGCTCACCGTACTGCGCCTGACTGGGTGTACGGTTTTCCTGAATTGCTCCCCAGTCAGCGAGAAAAAATAGCCGGAGCGGACAAGGTTGCTGTGCCGGGCTGTCATGCCGGTGGCTTTGCGGCGCTGATCATTCCGTTGCGGCAGGCGGGTGTGCTTGCGGCGGATGCACTGCTGTCTTGCTTTTCGATTACCGGTTACTCGGGTGGTGGCAAGGGCATGATTGCGGAGTACGAATCGCCCGGACGTACCGCAGAGTATGGTGCGCCGCGGCAATATGCGCTGGGGCAGTCGCACAAACATTTGCGGGAAATGTGCTGCGTCTGCGGATTAAACAGTGCGCCCGTTTTTGCGCCGATTGTAGGTGATTTTCCCTGCGGTATGGCAGTAAATGTGCCGCTGCATTTGCAGAGCCTTGAACGGTCGGTCGATATTGACGGACTGCGTGCCCTATATAAAGAGCACTATGCGGGAACCCGCGCAATCCGCGTAACAACTGCCGACAAAGCCGCACCGGACGGATTCCTCAGTGCAAATCCGTTTGACGGACGTGATGATATGGAAATTATTGTTTGTGGAAATAACGAGAGAGTGCTTGTCACCGCGAGGTTCGATAATCTGGGCAAGGGTGCGTCCGGCGCAGCGGTACAATGCATGAACCTGATGCTGGACTTGCCGGAACACGAACAATTAGCAATATAATGACAAATTCGGAGAACTCGGGGGATTACCGCTGTGAGTTATGAAGGAGAAACAAATGATACAAATCATTTCCGGCGGCGTGTGTGCCGCGCAAGGCTTTAGTGCGGCGGGGGTGCACTGCGGCATTCGCCGGAACAAAAGTAAGAAGGACTTGGCGCTGATTTACAGCGACGTCCCCGCGCAAGCGGCGGCAGTTTACACCGCGAATCGGGTGCAGGGCGTGCCGATTGCGGTCACGCGGCGGCATTTGGCGGATGGCATCGCTCGCGCGGTCATCTGCAACAGCGGCAACGCCAACACCTGCAATGCGGACGGAGAGATAGTTGCGGAGCAAATGTGTGCGCTGACGGCGAAAGAGTTGGGACTTGACGCAGACGACGTTGCAGTCGCATCCACCGGAGTTATTGGCCAGCCGCTGGACCTTACGCCCATCGCGGCGGGGTTGCCAACGCTTGTTGCAGCGCTTTCAGAAGATGGTGGTGCGGACGCAGCGGACGCTATCATGACGACGGATACGCGCCGCAAGGAAATTGCGGTGGAGTTTACACTGGGCGGAAAAATCTGCCATCTGGGCGGTATGGCTAAGGGCTCCGGCATGATTCACCCGAACATGGCGACGATGCTGGTATTTATTACAACGGACGTGCATATTCCTTCTCATGTCCTCCAAATTGCGTTACATGATGATTGCAAAACTTCGTTTAATATGGTTAGCGTGGATGGCGACACCTCCACCAATGATACCGTGCTTGTTCTTGCGAACGGCGAAGCGGGTAATGCCCCAGTGGCGTTTGACAGTGCGGATTATGCGATTTTCCGTGAAGCGTTGCAGACGGTTACGGTATACCTTTGCCGCGAAATTGCCCGTGACGGCGAGGGTGCAACGCGCTTATTGACATGCCAAGTCGCTGGCGCGGCAGATGTATTGACGGCGCGCAAGGCGGCGAAAGCGGTTATCTGCTCGTCGCTGGTCAAGGCGGCGGGGTTTGGCGCGGACGCAAACTGGGGGCGTGTGCTGTGTGCGCTCGGGTACGGTGTGCCGGAGCTTGAGCCGGATAACGTTGACGTTTCGTTTCGCTCGGCTGCGGGAGAAATCACCGTGTGTATTGCGGGGCGCGGCATTGCTTTTGACGAGGACGTTGCTAAAGAAATACTCGTTCAGCCGGAAGTGACGATTGCTGTCAGCTTAGGTGGCGGCAAACACACGGCAGAGGCTTGGGGTTGTGATTTGACGTATGATTACGTGAAAATTAATGGAAATTACAGGACCTGAAGTATTGACAATGGAACGCGCAGATATTATAATGTAGATAGGAGGTGCTTGGCGATTGCTTGAGCTGAGCTTTTCGAAAAAAGCAAAGTCAGATTTTCAATATCTCAAAGAGGCTGCGTTAGATGAAAAGACCAAAGGTTTGCTGCGGATAATTGAGGAAAATCCATTTCAAATGCCGCCGCCCTTTGGAAGCGCTTATTGGAAATAATAAGGGTTTGTTATCACGGCGGATAAACATAAAGCACAGGCTTGTCTATGGAGTCTTTGCGAACGAAAAGTATATGAATATCATCAGTTGTGGTCGCATTATGATTTTTAGGAGCGTAGAACCATGTCCATTCCAACCGAAACCCGCGCGCAGATGCTGATTAAAGCCCTGCCCTATATCCAAAAATATCACGGGAAAATTCTCGTGATCAAATACGGCGGCAACGCCATGCTGAGCGACGAGCTTAAGCACGCAGTTATGGGCGACCTGACACTGCTGGCGCAAATTGGCGTGCGCGTAGTCTTAGTACACGGCGGCGGACCGGAAATCACCGAACTTATGGAGAAAACCGGAAAGAAGCCTGTGTTTGCCGATGGTTTACGCGTTACGGACAAGGAAACTGCTGACATTGTGCAAATGGCGCTTGCGGGCAAGGTCAACAAGGACTTGGTCAACCGGATTCACTGCTGCGGCGGCAAGGCGATTGGGCTTTGCGGCATTGACGGCCACATGATCCTTGCCAAGCCGCGTGATGAAAAGCTGGGCTTTGTTGGCGAAATCACTGACGTTAATCCGCAGCCGATTTTGGACGTTTTGACGGCAGGATACATACCGGTTGTGTCCACGGTTGGCTGTGACGAAGACGGAAACGTCTACAACATCAACGCGGATACTGCCGCAGAGCACATTGCGGGCGCTTTGGGAGCACAGAGTCTTATCATGATGACAGACACCGTTGGCATCCTGCGCGAGCCGGATGATTTGGCTTCGCTGGTATCAGAACTGACGGTCAGCCAGGCGATACAGTTTATTCGCGAGGGTGTTATCACCGGCGGCATGATTCCCAAGACATATTGCTGCGTTAACGCCATCCGCCGCGGCGTGGAGCGCGTGTTTATCATTGACGGGCGTACCCCTCACGCAATATTGATTGAGGTGCTGACGGATGAGGGCATTGGGACGATGTTCAGATAACTGGCGGTTTTCTGACACTCACCTGCAAATTGCCGCTGCCGGGACAAGACCTTGACCCGCCAAAGAAAGGTACGCCATTGACTTACGATCTCTATGACTTTGACGGCACAATCTACCGCTACGAGAGTGAGAGCCGCTTCTATCTGTTTTGCTTGCTGCGCAGGCCGTATATTTTGCCGTTGCTGCCCTATCAGCTTTTGGGAGTTGCGCTTCGCTTTACAAAGCGCGGCAGTCAAAAATGGCTGCGGCGCTTCTTTTGTTTTTTGCCTTTTGTAAATGCAGAAAAGCTCGCACGGCATTTTTGGCGACACGAGTTGAAAAATATCCGTGCGTTTTTCCTCCCCAAAAACAGGACGCGCCCTGCCGTCGTCTGTTCCGCGTCGCCTGAATTTCTATTAAAGCCAATCTGTGATTTGCTTGCCGTGGATACCTTGGTGTGCACGAATTTGGATTCAGGAGAGATTTTGCGTGGCAAGGCAAAAGCTCCCGCAATACGCAAGGCTTTGCCGGACGCCGTTTTTCACAGTGCATACTCCGATAAGCCCAAGCTTGACGCACCAATGCTTGCACTGGCGGAAAACCAATTTCATGTGCATAAGGACGGCGCAATGACGGCATTGTAGAGTCTGCAAGACGCCCTGCGCTCAGGAGGAAATAAATGATTATTGATACACATACCCACATTTACCCAGACAAAATTGCCCGCAAAGCCTCCCATGCCGTTGGTGAATACTACGAAATGCCGATGGGCTGCGATGGCACTGCGGAGAATCTGGTGAAGCACGGCCTTGCCGCCGGAATTGACAAGTTTGTGGTCTGTTCCGTTGCGACTACGCCCGCGCAGGTCCGCCCGGCAAACCGCTTTATCTCTAACGC
>JAIRYC010000107.1 GCA_031267965.1 Oscillospiraceae bacterium
CTTTGCTGAGCGCACCTGTGCCACTGTCGAGCAACGTAACGCTAAAACCTCCGCGCAACGCATAAAGCGCAGCGGAAATTCCGGCGGGACCGGCGCCTACGATACATACGTCAATCATCTTTCGTCCTATTGTCCGCAAAAATATTGCCACGCGTTTTGTATCGCGCAGAAACAACTTTCAATGAGCTGTATTTAGTATAACATGTGCGGATGCAAAATGCAATATTCTTCGCACAACTTACAAAACCTTCCGCAAATACTGTCCTGTCAAAGATTTCTCAGTTGCCGCAACCTCTTCCGGCGTACCCTGTGCCACAATCAGTCCGCCGCGGTCGCCGCCATAAGGTCCTAAATCAATCACTTGGTCGGCAATTTTAATCACGTCCAAGTTGTGTTCAATCACCAGCATACTGTTGCCGGAATCCACAAGGCGCTGCAAAACCTCAATCAACTTACGCACGTCGGCCGTGTGCAACCCTGTCGTCGGCTCATCAAGGATATAAATCGTCCGCCCCGTTGCCCGTTTGGCAAGCTCTGTCGCCAGCTTGACGCGCTGTGCCTCACCACCGGAGAGTGTAGTTGCGCTCTGACCCAGTTTAACGTAGCCCAAGCCTACATCATACAGCGTCTGAATTTTGCGCGCAATTTTGGGGATAGGCTCAAAAAATGCAAGGGCCTCCCCAACAGTCATCTCCAGCACATCATAGATGGTCTTGCCCTTATAATGCACCTGCAAGGTTTCGTGGTTATAGCGCGCACCCTTGCACACCTCGCAGGGCACATAAACATCTGGCAGAAAGTGCATCTCAATCTTAACAATGCCGTCGCCTTGGCATGCCTCGCAACGCCCACCGCGCACGTTAAAGCTAAAGCGGTTGGATTTGTAGCCCTTCGCTTTCGCATCCGGCGTTACGGCAAACAGCTCGCGGATATCCGTGAACATACCTGTGTATGTTGCGGGGTTGGAACGTGGCGTGCGCCCAATTGGCGACTGGTCAATGCCTATCACCTTATCCAGATGCTCCATACCCAGCAGCTCACGGTGCGCGCCGGATTTTGTCCGTGCCCGGTTAAGTTCGCTCTGCAGGCGTTTATAGAGTATCTCATTAACAAGCGACGATTTACCCGAACCGGAAACGCCTGTTACGCACACAAACGCGCCCAATGGGATTTTTACATCAAGGTTTTGCAGATTGTTTTCACTTGCGCCAAGCACCGTCAGACTTTTACCATTGCCTTTGCGCCGTGTTTTGGGCACAGGTATACGCTCTCGCCCACTAAGGTATTGCCCGGTTATGGAGTACTCGCAGTCCATGACCTCCTGCGGTGTGCCCTGCGCAACGATCTCTCCGCCGTGAATGCCTGCTCCGGGACCAATATCCACAATGTGGTCCGCCGAAAGCATGGTTTCCTCATCGTGCTCAACCACAATAAGTGTATTGCCAAGGTCGCGCAGACGCCGCAGGGTTTCCAGCAGCTTTGCGTTGTCGCTCTGGTGTAGGCCGATGGAAGGCTCGTCCAAAATATACAGCACACCCATGAGCGACGAACCAATTTGTGTCGCAAGGCGGATCCGCTGGCTCTCGCCTCCGGAGAGTGTGCCTGATGGTCGCGAAAGCGTTAGGTAATCAAGTCCAACGCTGGCAAGGAAGGTCAGCCGTTCGCGGATTTCCTTGAGTATCAGTTCTGCAATTTGCGCCTGTCGCGGTGTAAGTTTCAGGTTATCAATAAAATCCAGCGCTTTGACTATCGTCATCTCTGTGAATTTGACAATGTTTACGCCGCCGACGGTTACGCTCAAAGATTCCTCGCGCAGGCGCGCGCCGCCACAGTCAGGGCAGGGAGACATTGTCATGTAGCTCTCCAGCTCCTGCCGCATCCAGTCGCTCTGTGTTTCTTTATGGCGGCGTTCCAGGTTGGCGGCAATTCCCTCAAAGTCGGTGTAATATGTGCCGTGTCCATATTCGTTTTTGCGCTGCATTTTGATTTTCTCGCCTTTTGTGCCATAAAAAAGCACATCCAGTGCTTGCTTGGTCAAATCCTTCACCGGCACGTCCAATGAAAATTTGTAGTGGTTCGCAATACCTTCAAGGTACATCTGCGCGATTGTGCCGCCTTCTGCTGTGGTCCAGCCGCTGGCGCGGATTGCCCCCTGACGTATGCTCAGGCGCGGATTTTGAATGATGCGCTCCGGATCCGCAACCATAAACTGCGCAAGTCCGGAGCACTTTGGGCACGCGCCGTAAGGATTGTTGAAGGAGAACATGCGTGGACTCATCTCCGGGATTGAGACGCCGTGGATTGGGCAAGCGTAGTTGAGAGAAAACAAAAGCTCCTTGCCGTCAATAATATCCACAAGCAGCATACCGTTGCTGAGAGAGGTTGCGGTCTCAATGGATTCCGCCAGCCGCCCACGAATGCCCTCGCCCAGCACAAGCCGGTCAACAATTACTTCAACAGTGTGTTTGATGTTCTTTTCCATCGGTATCGTTTCGGAGAGGTCGTAAACGCTGCCGTCAACACGCACACGCACAAAACCGCCGCGCCGCGCCGCGTCGAGCTCCTTCATGTGTTCGCCCTTGCGCCCACGCACTAAAGTGGCAAGAATTTGCAAGCGCGTTCCCTCCGGCAGAGCGAGAACCTTCTCCACAATATCATCTACAGTCTGCCGCTCAATTTCACGTCCGCACTCGGTGCAGTGAGGTATACCCACACGCGCGTAAAGCAGGCGCAGATAGTCGTAAATCTCCGTGACGGTGCCCACTGTGGAGCGTGGGTTTTTGCTCGTCGTCTTCTGGTCGATTGAGATTGCGGGGGAGAGCCCGTCGATTGCGTCAACCTTGGGCTTTTCCATTTGGCCCAAAAACATGCGGGCGTAGCTGGAAAGCGACTCCACATAGCGGCGCTGTCCCTCGGCGTAAATGGTGTCGAAGGCCAACGAGGACTTACCGGAGCCGGAAAGCCCGGTGAAAACGATGAGCTTATCCCGCGGGATTGTGATAGTGACATTTTTAAGGTTGTGTTCGCGGGCACCAACAACGGTGAGATCTTTTTGCACTGTGTTACTCCTTATTTTTGCGCAGCTTTTGGAAATCTCTTTTCTCTTATTTTGTTCAGTAATTTTTGCAGTATGTTTGGCTTTGTTTTGCTTAATATAATGGGGATAGGCTCTTGCCTAGGCTCGTCCAATACCCATGGGACTGTGAAATATATGTTTAGTTGTATTCTATTATTGGAAAATGTACTTGGGACACATGCAAGAGAGCTTGAGAACCTGCACTCAAAGCCATCAGCAAGTTGAAGTTTGGACGATTCAGTATATTTAATGTTGCCGTAGAGATGGTAAAAGCCGCAATATTGCAACAGATCGTTTTGAAAGCTGCAATCATAAACTTCCGATGGTTTTGTGACGTTCATGCCCAGCTCATCAAAAAACGCAATCACTTCGGTTGGGAAATTGGGCGCTGCGGCGTAGTAATTGAGGCAGTCTTGGCAACTGCACAGCCAATCTTCTCCAGGGTTACTGTACGCAGCTTGGGTCGCCGCTCTATCGAACTCTATTACTGCATTGCCAATTTGGCGTTGTTGCATCATGTGCCCACCTCCCGCAAGCATTGTGTGAATCAACTCAGCGGCTGTGCCGCAACTCTGCAAACTTCTTCCGCAAACGCGTCGCAGGCGACACGGCACGCCGCTTGCTCTCCGGTGAGCAGTCCGCCCGCAAAGTTGGTTTCGCTCGGCGGACCCCAAAATACGCACAGACGCACGTCCGCCGCCTTGAGTGCCGCGTCCAGACCCGCCATTGCCTCCAGCGGCGGCGCGATCAAATACGCCAGCGGCTCACCCTCGCGAATGCCCGCCACGCCGGAAAGGTAACTCCCTGTGGATGAGACGCAGTGGGCAAAGTAACACACGCTGTCCTCAGGGTTTGCGCTGTAAAACGCCGCATCCTCCGTCACACAGGCGATTGCCGCATCCAATCCGCCGCGTATTTTTTCGGGGTCGTCAGCCGCCAAGGCGCCAAAAAATTCGCCCGCCAGCGCGGTGGAGGCATTGCCTGCGCCTGCATACATACTTTTGGCGTAGACTACGCGCACATGCGCTTTTTTAGTGGCTTCATCAATGGCAGTGTAGGCGACGTCGTCGCTGTCGCAGGTAAAAAAGCCCAGCGCCCGCTCACTGCCGTCAGCCGCCGCGCCGAATGCTGTGAGGAACGCCGCGTCCGCGTTGGGCAGAATGCGTGTCGCCAATATTTTTGCGGGAATACGGTCGCCTGTCACAAACAAACCTCCTTCAGCGTGCAGGAATTTTTCTGTGTGCTTTTATGGTTCGCTGATTTTCTCCAGCGCCTTTGCTGCCGCGATTTGTTCCGCGCGTTTTTTGCTCCGTTCCGTTCCACGCCCGATTTCGTTCCCGTCCAGCAATACCGCCGCAGTAAAAAGTTTGTTGTGCGCGGGTCCGTCTTCGTTGCGCAGGACATACTCAAGTACCGCGCTAGGTGTGCGCTGAACAAGCTCTTGCAGAAGGGTTTTGCTGTCTTTTACGGAAACCCCGCTGAATTGTTTGTCCTTTAGGAATCGCAGTACGAACGCACGCGCAGGGTCAATGCCACCGCTATCCAGATAAATAGCCGCCAAAACCGCCTCAAACGCATCCGCCAAGATTGATGGGCGTTCACGTCCGCCAGAGACCTCTTCACCCCTACCAAGGCGGAGGTAATCACCCAAGCGTATGCTCTTCGCGTAGGCACTCAGCGTGCCCTCGCAGACCGCCGCGGCGCGCTTTTTCGTCAGCTCACCCTCGGGCAAATTGGGGAAAGCGCCATAAAAATATTCGGCGCTCAAAAAACCCAGCACGGAGTCGCCAAGGAACTCCAGCCGCTCGTTATTTGCGCTTATATTACCATGCTCGTGCGCATACGATGAATGCGAAAGCGCACGCTTGAGCAAGTTGACGTCGCTAAAGCGGTAATCCAGCGCAGCTTGCAGATTTTCCATTGATATCTCCCACAGCTTCAACGGGTATAACCCAGATAGATTAGTATAACACGCCGGCGAAAAATTTTCAATCATAAATCACGTGCCAGCCGCATAACTATCCACGAAAAGCCCATGAAAGGAAGTCTTGAATGTTTGTATATTCCGTAAAAGCCTCACAAATTAAGCTAGCGGCGCTTGTTCTTGCCGTAGTTCTGGCGGCAGGGACGCTGCTCTACGTCTCCCATAGGGAAAAGCCGGTCAACGATGACGGCGGGATTAGCTTGCAAGCCTCCACTGCCGCGGAGCGCAAGGCATTCCTCAGCCAGTTTGGCTGGGAGTTTGACGAGGAGCCGAAAGAGGTCGCCGAGGTGCTGATTCCGGAGGAGTTTGACGAAACGTATCAGAACTATAACAGCGTGCAGCAGGAACAGAATATGGACCTGTTGGCGCTGTGCGGTAAGCGCGTCAAACGTTGGACGTATGACATCAAAAACTATCCCGGATACGAGAAAAAGCCGGGAATGGTTCAGGCAAACATTTTGGTATATGACGGCCTTGTAGTTGGCGGAGACGTTTGCTCGCTGGAGCCGAAGGGCTTTTTACAGGGATTCTCATTTCCCGCAGGAGCAGGGCACTGACATACAGTTAAATGCTTATTGCGATTGCGGATTAAAAACACAGTGGCATGGTTGTTAATCGTGCCACTGCAATTATTGGTATTAGGCTGATTCATCCGGCGTTTCGCTTGTATTGCCTACAGACGCAGATGGCAGAGTTGTGGGAGGGGTTGTCGGCGGCGGAGTGGTAACCGGCGGCGTAGTTGGCGGAATGGTTGTGGTGGCTGGCGGCGTAGAAGTGGTAATCGGCGGAGTAGTGGTACCCGATGGTGTGGTCGCCGGCGTAGAGGTCGTAACCGGCGGTGTTGTAGACGGCGCGGTGGTTGTCGCCGGCGGTCTTACAGTCGGCACATAGGGCTGCGTGGCAGGTCTTTGCGGCGGCGGCGTCAGCAAATCAAGTGCGGATGGCGCATTTTCGTCAATTTTGATGTTCGTTTGCCCATAAAGCCGCATTTGCAGGTCACGCGCCGCGCGCGGATAGTCAATGATCCACAAGGCAATTGCGCGCCTTGGGTCGGCGTAGGTGCCATAGAGATATGCGCCGCGGCGCAGGTTCTTGTTCTCCGGGGCTTCAACAGATTCCACATCAAACTTTGCCCAGCCTTGTGTTATACCCTGCAGACCAAGGTTAGTAAAGCCTGTAAGACCTATATCGGTTTTAACGCTCTTGAGCAATTCGCTTGCCATTTTGGTGACTTGCTCCATGTTGGCATCCTTTGCCTGGCGTATCAGCAGGGTAATAATCTTGCGCTGGCGTTCTGTGCGGGCTGTGTCGGAGCCAAGATGACGGATACGGCTGTAAGCCAGCGCCTGCTTGCCACTGAGCAAAACGTTTTCACCGGCGGTAAGCTTTACGCCGTAATAGGTGCGTGGGTCGTTGTTTACCTCTTTTGCTTCCGCCTCACTGACGGTAATACTCACACCGCCGAGGATATCAATAACATTGGCAAAGGTCACAAAGTTAACATAAGCCCAGTGGTCAATACGGATTTTGTAATCGTTCTCCAGTGTGGGGACAAGTGCTTCCGGTCCGTCCCAAACGAATGAGTGGTTGACCTTGTCAAAGCGCGTTTCACCGTTAATTTTCATATAGGTGTAGCTGTCACGCGGGAAGGAAACCAGCGTTATTTTTTTCGTTGATTTATTCAGTGAAGCGAGAATCATCGCGTCGCTGCGTCCAACGTCATTATTGCCACGGCTGTCCACGCCAATCAGCAGAACGTTGATGACGTTGGAGCTGTGGGCATTTTCACCGGTCGTAGCCCATTTTTCAAGCAGCTCATTCAGGCTGTCAGCGTCGGAAACGCCAAAAATGTTGTCCTCAGGGAAGTCGTCAACGTTATCAATGATTTCTTGGCTTGGGTCAAATATATCGCCGTCGTCTTTTTGGAAAGCAAAAATACCGCCCACGACTGAACCGGCAAGCAGAAGAAGGGCAAGGAGCGCGCTGCATATGACGATTGCCAGCCGCTTGGGGTTCAGCTTGCCGTTGGGTTGGACAAATGCGATTATTTCCCCCGGAATGGAGCGGAAAAACTCAGCGATGTTCCGCATGATGGCATGGATGTTTTTCTTGTTTTTTTGTGTTTCGCCATTTTTATTATCTTTGTTGAGATTAGTCATCTCTTTTTTCCTCCGTTGTTCTATAAGGTTTAGGGTGTATGCTTAAATTTTACCCAAAATGCATTCCTCCTTGTTGTGTTCCGCAGAGCACAATCCAAAAAAATTAATAAAGCACTATGAAAACTGATGCATTATACCATAAAACGGCTGTTATTTCAACACTATTGCTCTCGGGACTGTTTTCTGCTATAATAATTTGGTATATTCAAACGGAGGGACGAAAAAATGACGGAGCGATCTCCAAAAAACACAGAGAGCACTAAATCGGCCCCGGAAAACGGCACTCAGAATGTGCGGGAGAACCTTTTTGTACAAATTGAGCACGATGTTTTGGACTTTTGGGAGCGCGAAAAGTGCTTTGAGCTTTTGCGGAAAAAGGTGGCCGGGCGTGAGCCTTTCCTTTTTATTGATGGACCGATAACCGCGAACAACCCAATGGGTATCCATCATGCGTGGGGGCGTAGCCTAAAGGATATCTTTATCCGCTACAAAACGCGCCGTGGCTTTGACGGCAGGTTCCAGAACGGCTTTGATTCCCAGGGGCTTTGGGTGGAGGTCGAGGTTGAGAAGGAACTGGGCTTTGCCTCCAAAAAGGATATAGAAGCCTATGGTTTGGATAAATTTACCGCTGCGTGCAAGGCGCGCGTGCGGCACTACGCGGACGTCATCACCGGACAATCCAAACGCCTTGGGCAGTGGATGGACTGGGATAATTCTTATTTTACCAATACTGACGAAAATATTCAGGGCATATGGTATTTCCTCAAAAAGTGCCATGAGAACGGCTGGCTGAGGCTAGAGCATCGCCCCATGCCGTGGTGTCCGCGCTGCGGAACCTCACTCTCCGAGCACGAGATGACTGGCAGCTACAAAATCATGACGCACAACAGCGTATTTTTTAAGTTGCCGCTCAGCGACGGCCGTAAAATCCTGGTTTGGACGACTACGCCGTGGACGCTTTCCTCAAACGTAGCATTGGCTGTCAACTCGGAGCAGGAATATGCCGAGGTGCGCGTCAAAAGCGATGATGCAGTACTGGTGCTGGGCAAAAACGCAATTAAAATCCTGGACGATGATAAGCTGGAGATTTTGCGCATATTCAAAGGTGAGGAGCTTGTAGGGCTTTCTTACGAAACCTGCTTCCCTGAGCTGCCATCACTTGTGGCAGCCGAGCATAAAGTTGTGGCTTGGGACGAGGTGGACGCACTGGAAGGCGTTGGCGTGGTGCATATTGCGCCCGGCTGCGGCGCCGAAGACTTTGCGCTGGGACAGTCGCTTGGTCTGCCTAACGTTATGCCTGTGGACGACAGCGGGATTTTCCTTGAAGGGTTCGGCTTTTTCTCCGGCAAGGACAGCCACACCATTGCGCCGGAGGTTTTTGAAGAGCTTGAGAAGCGCGGCAAGTTATATAAAGTGGAGCCGCACAAGCACAGCTACCCGGTCTGCTGGCGCTGCAAGCACGAGGTAATTTTCCGCCTGGTGCCGGCGTGGTATTTGGCGACGAAAAAGTTGAAGCCGCGGTTAATCCGCGCCGCAGAGAGCGTGAAGTGGGAGCCGGAGAGCGGCTTGAAGCGCATGCTTGACTGGCTGAACAACATGGGCGACTGGAACATCAGCCGCAAGCGCTTTTATGGTCTGCCACTGCCGTTCTATCCCTGTGAATGCGGTGAATTGACGGTGGTTGGCTCACGTGCAGATTTGGAAGAATTGGCGGAATTCGACAGCGCACAGTTACCTGAACTGCACCGCCCGTGGATTGACGCTATCGAAATCAAGTGCCCCAAGTGTGGTAAGCCTGTTAAGCGCGTTGCCGAAACCGGCGATGTTTGGCTGGATGCTGGCATTGTACCATTCTCAACGCTGGGCTATTTTTCCGATAAGGAATATTGGCAAAAGCACTTCCCTGCTGACTGGATTACCGAAATGCGCGAGCAAATCCGCTTGTGGTTCTATTCCATGCTGTTTATGAGCGTGGTGCTGGAAGATTGCGCGCCATATAAGCGCGTGTTGGCGTATTCGTCGGTAGTCAAGGAGGATGGCGGCAAATTCAGCAAAAGCGACAAAACCACCTTCATCAACTTCAATAACGCGGCGGAGATTATTGGCGCGGATACAATCCGTTACCTCTATGCGAGCGGCACGTATTCAAGCGATGTGCGTTTTGGCTACGCCCTTGGCGACGAGGCCCGGCGCAAATTGCTTTCATTCTGGAATATCTTCACCTTCTTCCAGACCTATGCGGAGATTGATAAGCCGCAGTTGGACGGCTATTACCCCGATATCGCGGCGCTTATCAGCACAGACCGCTGGCTGCTCCTGCGCACCAATCAGTATATTGCCGAAGCGACTGCCGCTATGGAGGATTTTAAAACCAACCTATTGGTGCGCGCTTTTGAGCAGTTTGTGGATGACGTGAGCAACTGGTACGTGCGCTCTAACCGCCGCCGCTTCTGGAAGTCCGGCGACGACACCGACAAGCGCAACGCCTACGCGACGCTCTACTTTGCCATTGACGCCATGCTGCGCACAATGGCGCCCATCATCCCGTTTTTGACCGAACACATTTGGCAGAATCTAACGCGCAGACTCTTTACAAAACCAGAAGTCAGCATTCATTTAAGCGATTGGGCGGAGCCTCTTCCAGACATCCGGGATGACGGCATTTTGGGTCGTACCGCCTTGGCGCGTGAGATTATCGCCGCCGCGCTTAAACTGCGTAACGAGCAGCAAATTAAGGTGCGTCAACCGCTGGGCATACTATACATTTGCGGCATGGCGGACGTTGACGGCTTCGAGAAACAGATTCTTGACGAACTGAATGTCAAAGCGTTGAAAATTCTGCCAGATTTTGCTGCCCTGATCTGCGAACAACTAGGCGTTAACTTCAAGGCGGCGGGCGCGGCACTCAAGGGCGAGGCGAACTGCCTAAAAGCGGCTCTCGTGGAAGCCGGCGCGGACGAAATGGCGCGCATGGCAACTGAATACGCGAGCGGCACAGTGACGGTGTCCGGCTTTGCAGAGCCGCTGGACGCATCGCTGTTCACGCTCAGCCACATAACAAAGCCGGGTATTGCCGCCGCGGAGGTCAGCGAGGGACTTACGCTTGCGCTTGACACTACGCTGACGGAGGATTTGAAGAAAGAAGGCGCGGTACGCGATATTCTGCGGCAATTCCAGGTTCTGCGCAAGGAGAGTGGACTGCGCGTTGAGCAAAGGGTTCACGCGGCGGCACGGACGGAAAGTGCGTTCCTGCTGGAGGCGCTTGCAGAGCGCAAGACGGAGATTGCGGCGGAGCTGCTGGCGGATTCCTTGAATTTGGGTGAAATGATCCCTGGTGCTTCAAGCAAGGTTATTGCGCTGCCGGAGGGCGAAATTACGCTGGAGGTGTTGGGGCTGTGATTGCCGTATTTCTTGCCGACGGCTTTGAGGAAATTGAAGCGCTGGCTACCGTAGACTTCTTGCGCCGATGCGAGCTTGAGGTTCAAACAATTGGCGTTGGCGCAAAATTCATTCGCGGCGCGCATGATATCCGCGTATTTACCGATTGGATACAGGAAGATTATTTGAGCGAGGTTTCATGGGAACCCTACGAATGCATCGTCCTTCCGGGCGGTATGCCCGGCACCGCAAACCTTGAGGACGATCATTTGGTGCAGAGCGCAATTGAGTACGCCTATCAAAACAACCGGCTGATTGCGGCAATCTGCGCCGCACCGAGCATTTTAGCACACTTCCGGTTGCTTGAGGGCAAATACGCTACCTGTTTCCCCGGCTATGAGGACGATTTGCGTGATAGCGGCGCATTTGTCATAACCGACAGGCCGGTTGTGGAGGATGGCAATTTCATTACATCACGCGGCGTGGGAACGGTATTTGATTTTGCGGAGGCCATTGCGGCGCGCTTTGTAGGCGCCGAAAAAGCTAGGCAGGTGCGGGTGTCCATGCTGGCGTAAGGTTCAAGCCGTGCTTAACTATACTATTATTTTTAGGAGCGCAACGCATGACAGGCGATATACGAGCCGATAAAAACGAAGTGCGTGCCCAGTGCAAGCGCTGGCGAGGCAAGCTAAGCCTTGAGGAAAAAGCGGCGCTGGATTTGAGGATTTTCCGCCGAGTTAGCGCACTTTGGTCGTATCGTGAGACAAAGACGCTGTTTACCTATGTTTCCGGTGCACTGGAAGTTGACACCCTCGCAATCATCCGCAGAGCTTGGGCGGAGGGCAAGCAGGTAGCGGCGCCGCGCTGTGTCCCGGGTACGCGCGATATGGTTTTTTGGTTGATTTCATCTGACAGCGACTTGGAATCCGGCGCCTTTGGTGTGCTGGAACCGAAAACGCATTGTAAAGCGGCGGAAGTTTCGCCTAAAACGCTCTGCCTTGTACCCGGGCTTGCGTTCGATTCCACTGGGGCGCGGCTGGGTTTTGGTAAAGGGTATTACGATAGATTCCTGGCAAGATTTCCCGGCAACCTTGTGGGACTATGCTATGAGGGCTGTATGCGTCCACGTGTCCCATGCGGAAGGTTTGACCAAAGAGTACCGGTTGTTATTACAGAAAAGCGCGTATGGCGCACGCAGGAGGATTAATCATGGCGGAGAAGAGAACCCCAGGTGGCGAAGAGCGGCGTTCATCAAATGTGCGCCCCAATTTTGTTGTCAATATTGATGATCACGCGTACGGCGCCCCACCTGCGGACAGTGCTGGCACGCCTAGGTTCGGGACGGAAATTTCGCCGTCCGAATTTGCGGGTGGCGGCAAGCGTGGGGTATACTTTGCCTCTACGCCGTCGGTCACGCCACAAAAACCTACCGCTCCGGCAGTTCGGCGGAGTAATCAAGTGGCAAACAAAACGCGCAAACAGTCTAGCGGAGAGTCAACGGCCCGTTCTTTACTGATCAGTCTGATTTTGGTTGCGTGCAGCGGCTTGCTGGCCCTTTGGGGCGGCGTGTGCATGAACGATATTCTTGCGTTTGACCGTGACGGCACAGACGTTGTGGTCAATATCCCTGAAAACGCGGACACAGATACCATACTCAAAATCCTTAAGGATGAAAAGCTGATACGCCAAAAGTGGTTTTGCAAGCTGTTTAACAAAATTTTTCATACGTCAAAAGACAAAAATGGCAAGATTATTCCGCCAAAGTACCTTAATGGCGTATATTATGTAAAGAATAATGAGGGCTTGGAGGGTTTGCTGAACACCTTCAAGAGTTTACCGGTGAGTGCAAAAACCATTACGGTTGTTTTTCCGGAGGGCTACACCACGTTCCAGATGTTCCAGCGGCTTGAGGAAATGGGCGTTTGCCATCAAGATCACCTGTATAAAGCATTACAGGACGTGAAGTTTTACTTCAAATTCGTTGAAAAAATTCCCGAAAATGATCCGAACCGCCCCTTCCGCCTAGAGGGCTACCTCTTCCCGGCGCAGTACGATTTTTATGAAGGTGAGGACGCGAACAGCGTCATCCGGCGCATGTTAGATGCATTTGACAAACGCTGGACCGCTGCGTACCAAAAAAAAGCGGATCAGCTTGGCATGACAATGGATCAGGTTATTACGCTTGCGTCGATCATCGAAAAGGAGGCGGGCGATGCTGGGCAGATGTCTGGAATCAGCTATGTTGTCCACAACCGCTTGAACCACGCTGCTTCCTGGCCGTCAATTGGCTGCGACTCAACGAAGGAGTATATCACCAAATTTGCCAAAGCAAGGATGCTGTCCTCACAGGTTGAAGCGTTTGCAAAGCTCTATAACACCAACGGCAATGCCGCAATCAAGGGTCTGCCGCCGGGACCGATTTGCAGCCCCGGCAAGGCGGCAATTGAGGCAGCGCTGAACCCGGAATCACCGGATGGCAAGCCGTATTTGTTCTTCCAGCATGATAAGTACGGCAAGATATATTACGAGCTAACTTTGGCGGACTTTGAGCGCGACTTGCAGAATATCCGCGCAATGGATATTAGTCAATGAGCGGAAAGCTTTACGTCGTCGGCACACCCATTGGCAACCTCGGGGACTTTTCTCCCCGGGGCACGGAGGTGTTGTCCTCCGTTGACTTCATTGCGGCTGAAGATACTCGGGTCACGGCAAAGCTCTTGGCGCGCTTCGGGATTCGTAAACCGTTGGTATCATACCATGAGCACAACCGGCGGGAGAGCGGGGGGAAAATCCTTGCGCGCTTACGGAACGGCGAAGCCTGTGCCTTGGTGACTGACGCAGGTATGCCGACTATATCCGATCCTGGTGAAGTGCTGGTTCGCGATGCTTATTTGGCTGGCGTTGCCATGGAGTCCGTGCCGGGACCGGTGGCGTTTGCGACCGCGCTCGCTATGAGTGGTATGCCTTGTGGGCGATTTTGCTTCGAGGGCTTTTTGAGTACAAACACGTCTGCGCGGCGGGCGCATTTGGCCAGCCTGCGAGATGAGGCGCGTACGCTGGTTTTTTATGAGGCGCCGCACAAGTTGCCCTATACCCTCCGCGATTTGTATGGCGCGTTGGGGGAGCGTGAAATCTCCCTCTGCCGCGAGTTGACGAAGCTGCATGAGGAGGTTGTGCGCTGTACGCTCTCAGAGGCGATTGCACGTTGTGAGGAAATTCCGCCGCGCGGGGAGTATGTACTTATTGTGGCGGGTGCGGAACCCAAAGATCCGGAGCACATGACCCTGGAGGAGGCTGTCGCCATAGCGCAGGATGCGATAACAAACGGAGAATCGCCTACCGCAGCGGCAAAAAACGCCGCAAAATTGAGCGGCGTTGCACGCAGCGAGATTTATCGGCGCTTAACCGCCAGATAGACAGAGGATTATCCGCGCTTATTTTTGCCTTTACAACGGGACAGATGTAAAGGCAAAACATTTGTCGTTTATTTTGGCAATAAAAAATCATGCTTTTTGCGAGATGATGAAATCTACAAAAGCGGCTATAGGAACAAGCACTGTGGCCTGTTGATTATAAGATTCTTTGTCGCCGGATCCACAATACGCACCCCTATAACGTCATTTTGCCAGAACATGATTAACATAAGCCACTTTTACCCAACCCCATCAACCGACGTTCCCGCATAATAATGCGCCAAAATCTCCTTCCATGCGCCGCCTTGCTGCGCCATCGTCTGTGCGCCGAACTGGCTCATCCCGACGCCATGACCACGGCCCCTGCAGTCAAACACAGCGCCCGTATCCGTGAGTGTGAGCGTAAACGCCGCGCTTGGCAAAGTGAAGATCTCGCGTACCTTCGTCCCATTTATGGGCTTGTTGCCAAGCACAATCTGCGCCACTGTGCCAGATTCCGTCAGTGCAGCCTTACCTATGAGCACCTTGCCCTCCTCACTCTCGCAACCCAAAGCCGTAAGCTTTTCATTGAACTCGGCCATTGGCACGGCTACGCTGAGCGCATACTGTGGGCTGAGCACATCGCCTGCGCTGTTCACCGGACGCAGATACGCAAGATCATTGCCCCAAACGTTTTTTGCGCTCTCGGTTATTCCACAGCTTATTGCATGGAACGCTGCAAACGCTGTCTTGTTTTTATATTTTAAGATTTTCCCTTGGGTGGCTTTGACCGCGTCGCGGCATTTTTTCTCATTATCGGGGAATGAATCCCCCCATCTTGCTTTTCGCTGACCTTCGTCCATATATCCCTGATGCGTACCTGAGTAGTCGCTCAAGTCCGCACCACCCAACGAGCTATCCGAATGTTCGTGAGCGTAAAGCGCGTTTGTCCTGCACGCCACAGCCTGTGCCTTCAGCGCCTCAGCCTCATATGCGGCCGGTATTTCCGCCGCAATTGAGCCAACAACATAATCCTCCAATTGTATTTCCTCAAGCCTGCCGCTTTCTTTGCGCAAAAGCTTTACTTTGTAGTTCGTTATATCTTGCGCGGCAGTTGCGCTTGGAGTGGTGGTAGTTTTGGGCGGAGTCTTGGTGGTTGGCGCAGGTGCGGATTGCGTTGTAGCTGGCGTGGGCGGCTCGTCCGCAGCACTGTCGTGAGAAAAATCCAGCGCGGCGGTCGGCGCAAGGATGAAGGTGATAATCAACAGCAATACAAACAACAAACGGAATCTCATGGCTTTGCACTTCCTTCGTAAAAATGATTCAAGCATATGTTCTGAAAAGCCTGTAATACGCGCCGCCTCTGCGCTATCGTGTTGGGCTGCGATTGCTTTTTAACGGAAATTGTGGTATAATATTATAATTGATGTAAAGAGGTGAATGCAGATGAAAGAGGAGTCTTTGTTAAAGCTATGCGCCGAAATTGAAAAGCATAACCACATTGACCCGGTTGACACCGTACGCTTTGGCGTCAAGCGTGGCTTGCGTAATCCGGACGGCACCGGCGTTATGGCGGGACTGACCAAGATCTGCGAAGTTGAGGGATATTACGTAAAGGACGGTGAGCGCGTACCACAGGAGGGGCGGCTCGTCTATCGCGGTATTGACGTGCGCGATGTCGTAGCCGGTTGCCATACTGAGGGGCGTTTTGGCTTTGAGGAGGTTGTATGGCTGTTGCTTATGGGCAGCCTGCCGACCGAGGCTCAGCTTAAGTCCTTCCAGACGATGCTTACCGAGGTACGCGCCTTGCCAGACGACTTTGTGGAGGACATGATTCTCAAGGCGCCCTCACCGAATATCATGAACAAAATGGCTCGCTGCGTCCTCGCACTTTATAGTTATGACAAAAATCCGGACAATACAGATCTGCCAAACGTACTGCGTCAATGTATTCAATTGATTGCGCAGTTACCCGCGATCATGGCGTACGCCTACCAAGTCAAGCGGCGTTATTACTATAAACAAAGCATGTACATCAATCCAACGGAAACCTCGCAATCAATCGCCCAAACGATCCTGCGTTCTCTGCGCGCGGACGGTCAGGCGAGCGATGAAGAGGCGCGTTTGCTGGATTTATGCCTGATTTTGCACGCCGAGCACGGCGGTGGGAATAACTCCACGTTTGCCACGCGTGTGCTGACCTCCTCCGGGACAGATACATACAGCGCAATCGCGGC
The DNA here is from genome assembly GCA_031267965.1 of Oscillospiraceae bacterium. Taxonomy (GTDB): domain Bacteria; phylum Bacillota; class Clostridia; order Oscillospirales; family Acutalibacteraceae; genus WRKY01. The sequence continues at coordinate 16,227 of JAIRYC010000107.1, forward strand.
GGGGATTGGCTCTCTCAAGGGACCGAAGCATGGTGGCGCTAATATAAAAGTATCTGACATGATGAAATACTTGCGCAAGGCTGTGCCTGATCCTAACAACGAAGGGCAGATGCTCGACGCACTGTGCAAGCTCCTCCGGCGCGAAGACGGCGACCGATCCGGGCTGATTTATGGTATGGGGCATGCGGTATACACACTGTCTGACCCACGCGCTAAGTTAATCCGCGAAAACATAGCCGCCTTTCCGCGCATTGCCGAACCAAAATTCGCTCACGACTTTGCCCTGTTGCGGGCAGTGGAACGCCTCACTCCCCAGGCATTCATTAAAGTCAAGGGAGAAAAGAAAAAGGTCTGTGCCAACGTTGACCTCTACAGCGGGCTGGCTTACAAAATGCTTGGCATACCTGAGGATTTGTATACCCCACTGTTCACCGTGGCAAGAATGCCTGGTTGGTCCGCGCACCGCATAGAGGAACTGCTGACATGTGGACGCATAATCCGTCCGGCGTACAAAAGCGTTTCCAATCCGCACAACTATCACCTCATTTCGCAGCGGTTGGAGAACCTGCCCGCACAGGACACAGAGTATGTGCCGGCGGAAGAACGGATTTAAGCGCCGCATAAAACTCAGGGCGTGTTGACCATATTGTCAACGCACCCTGAGTTGTTAATAAAACAAAAAGCAGCCGCTCCTCTTGGAACAGCCGCTTTTATAATCATGATAACAGTTAGCCCTTGATGGCATTAATAATGGTATTAAAGAGACTCTTAACAAGCTCGGTCAGGTTGAACTCGGCTGCGGAATGCCCCGTAAACCAGCTGGCGACAGCATTAAAGATGTCTTTAAGTGTGTCTTGCAAATTCATTTTGTACTGCTCCTTCCCCTATTAAAGATGAGATGTACTTTTGTCAAGAAGTTATCACCCGTACACAGTATAACAGATAATCTGACAACTATTTTTATATATTAGAAAAAAGTTAATAAACTCTTAACTTTATTTTCGGCCAAAAGAAAAGACCGCCAGATACGACGGTCTTTTTCATCTTAACCCTTACACGGGGAAGATCACGTTAATGATTGTGTTAAGCAACGTCTTGACGAACTCGCCAAGGCTGTCTGTCAGTGCGCCTTTGGGATGGGCGTCAGCTATGAACCACGCCGCTACAGCATTGAGCACTTCGATGATTTTATCCATTGTTATAATCTCCTTTCATAGACTGTGTTTAAGGATTGCTCGCGTCAAGAAACCGTCCTTACGCGGATATAGTAACACAAAGTTGTTGATTTTTATTGTCGTATTGGAAATATGGGCAACTTTTTTGAACTTTTTTTGAACTTTCACGCCTTAAATTGTGTACGCACGGCGTTGTGAACCACTAAACAACCGTAACTTCCTTGTAGAATTCCGGATTTTCGTTCCGATTGCCAAGTGCGCTGACCACCAGGCACAGAATCAGCGAAGCGGCCATTGCAATGCACGCGAATAGCGGCCCTTGGTTGGCGAGCCAGCTAACTGCTCCGGCATTGGTTACCGCATTGAGCAGCTTGCAAATTGCCGGCGGCAAGGCAATGACAAATCCGCCGATAATGCCTGCCCATGCACCGCGCTTGTTGAGCCATTTGCAGTAAAGCGCCAGCACATACGGTGCGGCGAATGACCCTGAAAGAATTCCCCAGCTATAGCTCATCAGATCAAGAATGGGCGTTTTGCTGTTAGCGACAAAATAGCTGATAACAACAAAGCTTAAGCAAAGCCCTTGCGTAAGCAGGCGCACAGATTTGTCCTTCATGGACGGCTTGAGATTTTTGACGAAATCAAGTGAGAAGGTGGAAGCCGCTGTTAATGTGACGGAGCACAGCGTGGATACTGACGCTGCAATCAGAAGGACGAGCACAATGCCCAACAACACTTCTGGCAGCGCTGCTTCTTTTAACATATTGGGGATGATGAAGTCTTTGTTTGGCATTGCGTCCATCTCTGCTTTGGAGAAAAAGCGGTAACACAGTGAACCGACAAAATATCCGCCGCCCGCAACCAAAAGTGCAAAGAAGGTGGAAATCAGCACACCGCGCTTTGCTTGTCTGTCGTCACGTATGCCGAAATATTTTTGAATCATGTGGGGCAGACCCCAAGTGCCGAAGCTGGTCATTAGCACCAACGAAATCAGTGACACCCACTGCTTGCCCGCAAGCTTGGGCAGTCCCTCGGTGCTTTTGGCGTATTCCGCCAAACCCTCCAGACCGCCAACCTGCCGTGTGCGCAGAACGAAAACAATCAACAGCGCAACTCCAAACAACATCACAATGCCTTGTACAAAGTCTGCGCGTGCTTGTGCTTTGTAACCTCCAAATATCAGGAGCATTGCCGCCAGCACAGCGATAATAACCATAAACGAGGTTTCGGGTATACCTAGCAAAACCGTCGAGATGGAACCAAGGCCTTTGTAGACCGACGCTGAGTAGGGGATGAGGAAGATAAAGATAACCAGACAAGCAAAAAGCTTCATACCGCGTGAACCATAACGCTTAGAGAGGAACTCCGGCATGGTTTGCAGATTATGCCGCGCGGTGAGCGTACGTGTGCGCCGAGCCAGCAGCTTCCAAGCAAAATATGAGCCGAAAAGCGCGTTGCCAAGCCCGGCGAGCACACCCCACAGACCGTATCCATAGCCAGTGCTGCCTGCATAGCCAACGAACATAACGGCAGAGAAATACGCCGTGCCGTAACTGAGCGCGGAAAGCCACGCGCCCGCCTGCCGTCCGCCCACGGTTACGTCAGCAATGCTTTTTTTGCCAATGCTTGTAATTGCGCCGACCGCCACAAGCGCAGCAGCATAAATTCCAATGGTCACCCAAACTGTGGTCATAAATAGGCCTTCTTTTCGCGCAGTTTTTGGCGCGCTGACATTTTAACGCGCTAAATCGTTAATAGTATAGCACAGAAAATAATGGGTTGTCAAGCAGTAAGACGGCATAGCGTAGACTTTATATGACTTAAGCCGTATTTTAATGTTCATTGAATCCCCAAAGTCCCTCATTTTGTGCAAGCATTGGAATGATGTGCAATATTCGTTAAGGAAAGCTTTTACGGCAAGAAATACCATATGCAAACGCGCCTGCGCACACGGTGTTTATTACATTTTATCAGTATTATTCTTCCAATTTATTTAGAATTATTTACCAAATAATTACTTAAAAGTTACAAAAAACACCTTTTTCCCCAGAACTTACCTCTTAAAACCGCACTCAGACGCTGATATATTTGTCTAGGCGCAAAAACATTGCGCAAAATACAGTGCCGCAACAATCACCACTCACCTCTGAAAGCTCATCGCCGGAACGGTACCGGAGGAGGTACGATTTATGCGCCTGAATTATTATGCTGTTCCCAAGCAGTCCGTGCGGGAAACTGTCCCGCTAAAAATCAAACAGCTTAGCCTCGTGCCTTTGGAATTTACCGCGCAGGCTGCGGAAAATATCTTACAGGCTAAGCGTAAAAGCAGAGTCAAATTTGTCAGCGACGTCGTTTTTTACCTTGCAATTTCTTTTTGCATAATCAGCGCGTTCATGTGGCGCGGCGGCGAGGGTGGCAGCTTTTTGGGATACCGTGTGTTTAATGTGGAGACCGGCAGTATGCAACGAGAAATCCCAATTGGATCGCTCGTGTTGGTTAAGCGGGCAGTGGCGGCGGACATTGCGGTTGGCACGGACATCACCTTTCTGCGCGGCGACGGCAAGGTAGCGACACACCGCGTTGTAAAAATTCTGCCAAGTGATGCGGCTGACGGTAGTCCCGGCTACCGAACCAAAGGTCTCGAGAATCCTATGGCGGACCGTGAAACCGTTTACCTCGGCAATATCCTGGGCGTTGTGCAAAAGCATGTGCCCAAGCTCGGCGGCACGTTGATGTTCGCAAAGGAGCATCTGCCCATTCTTGGCGCGCTGTTTGGAGCGCTGCTGCTGCTCTCGTTCAGCCTGCGGCTGCTCTTCGGGGCAGACGGCGCACTGCGCAAAAAGGGTGAATCGCGAACAGAACATCTTACCCACAGTCATGCATAAGCTCACTCAAAAAGCAGAGAGAGGGGGGAGCGCAATGTCAAAGGCACTAACCAAAATATTAACCGCATTGGCTGCGCTCCTCTTTGTACTCAGCGCTTTTATGACCGGCACAAACGCCTGGCACGCATTTGACCAACACAAAACCAACGTTGCCATAGGCGGAGCATCGTATACGCAGCCTACCCGTCCTGCCACAGAACCGACAGAAACAACGGCATCCCCGAGCACAACAAAGCCCACTACTGTTCCCCAAACGACAGTGCCGGTAACTGCCGTAGTGCCTATAACAAGCACTGCCACACCTGTCACTACCGCGGCAGCGACGATGACAGAGCAGCCAAAAAGCATTGCGCCTTCTGCAACAAAACCTACCCTCACAGCCACGATTACAAACCGCACAACGACCATAGCCGCTAACACCGGTAATCCAGGCGAACCGCCCCCTACCGGCAACAGCTTTAATGGGATGATCTGGTTCGTGTTGATGATATTCTCCTCGTTTGCGATGAGATACCTGCTCTTTGGAAGGAAAGAAAAATGCACTTTCTGACAAACCTTAAAAGCAAAACAATACTAACCGCCGCCGCGCTGTTGCTAGCGGTTTCTATGGCTGTTGGCACAACGCGCGCCTGGCAGGACTACAGTCAGCACAAGACCAATGAGGCGGTTGGCGCGGGTGAACAATACGGCGCGCGCCTTGTAGAAGACTACAAGCCCGTTACTGATTGGAAGATCAGTGACGGCGCGTTAAAAAAAGAAATCCGCGTAAAGAACGTCGGCGACCTGGACGGAGCGTTCGGCGAGGTTTATGTGCGCATTCAACTCAAGGAGTTTATGGAAATCGCGCCCGTAACCTACAAAAAAACGGATGAGCGCTATGCCATAGATAAAACGGGAGCATTTTACTGCTACGAAACCAAGGAAGCCGCGTTAGCCGCCTACCCTGAGCACGTCGCTGTCCAGTTGAAGGACGCGCTGTCCGGCACAAGCGGCTGGTTTATCCGCACAAAGCAGGGCGACGACAACGGGCAGTATGGCGACTTTGTTGTCACGGAGTACGAAGTGGGTGCGCCCGTGCCAGTGATTCCTGGCAGTGTGCGGGCGCAAAATCCCGGCGCAAGCCATCATGCTGACCCATCGATTCACAGCATGGAAGAATGTGCGTACTCAATCCACAAATGGAGCGGTATGCCTCTGCCAACGGCGGCGTATGTTACTTGGGGGTTGAATAGTAAGGCGGTGATTTTCTACAGCGATTGGGCAAAAAAGCCGGAGAGCGCTGCTAAGTGGGTTATTGACGACCGGGAAGGTTCAGCCGGCTGGGTTTACTGGGTACAGGCACTCAAACCGGGTGAAAGTACCACAGACTTTTTGAAAACGATCACGCTTATTGCGCAGCCCGACGGTGGCTTTTATTACGCAATCCACACTGAGCTTAACGCGGTTTCGAAGGGCGACCTTGGACTTTGGACCGACGCGCCTGCAGAAATTGTTAACCTTTGGCAAAGCTAATTCATCAAAAACATGGGTGATATGGGGCAAACTATGCTTGATTAATTTGCTTAAAACAAGGTGGTAACGATGAAAATGAAAAAAATAATTCTTGCGCTGGCGGCCTTAACGCTTGCTGCGGCAATGCTTGTCGGCGGCTCGCTCGCTTGGCGGGACTACACCCAACACAAAACCAACGAGACCCGCGGCGGCGAGGATGTGCTTTACACGGTAAAGCTTGTTGAAGACTATACCGAGCGCAAAAACTGGAAGAAAGAGCAAGGCAAGGTTGACAAAAAGATCCGTGTTACTAATGACGGTTTGACGAACGGAAATTACGGCACATCGTATGTACGGCTGCAACTGAAAGACTATATGGAAATTGGCAAAAAACAGCAAACCTACACCGGTGTACGTTATATGATTGACACAAATGGTAATTTTGTGTATTACTCTACGCAAGAAGCGGCGCAAACGGCTTATCCCGGGCACAAGGTTGCCCACTTAACGGACGCAATCCACAACATCACCGGCTGGTTTATCCAAACGCAGGCAAAAGACCCAAACGGACAATACGGTGCGTTTTTGTGCACAAAAATTACGGATGGTGCTGCAACCTCTGTTTTGCCGGGCTACACCCGCGCAGATTATGAAGCGGACGTTAATCACCAGATTGTCCCTAATGGCGAATGCGCGTATCATCTTAAACTTTGGGATGACGCAAAAACGGCAATTGACGACTATGTTCAGGTGAACCTTGGCCATGACGTCGTTTTGCTTGCGGACTGGGACGGCAAACCCACGGCAAAGTGGATTCTTGCACCGGATGGTTGGATATACTGGGGACAGGCGCTCAAGCCCGGCGAAACCAGCGTCAACCTTGTGGAGTCACTTGAACTGCTGAAGAACCCAGAAGGCACTTTTTACTATGCCCTGCACGTGGATATGCAGTCCGTATCGAAGGACAAACTGGGCGAGTGGACAGACATGCCTGGTAAAATTGATGATAGCTACAAAGGCGGCGGGCAAACCACATCAAATGGATCGACCAGCTCCAACAGCATAACGCTGATTGAGCAAGTCGGCAACAGGGTGTTGAGCACAGCTGACAGCGTGAACTTGACTTCCCCAGTGGGTCAGCGCACAACACGTTTCTTTACAACAACAGGCAACGCAGACGATATGCGCATGACGCAGGCCAACACAGGCGGCACGGCAAACGCGGTCTTTGAGCCGCCAAGTGCCGCCAACCATATGGCTTATGACGACTGGGACAACCGGACGCGCCAGCTGGTGATTCCGCACGGCTATGTGGGCGCGGTTACAATCAAGGTGGCGGGGCAATACACCATCACCGTTAATGTGAAGGCAAACGACACAAAGGCAAACCCGCAGCAAAGAGCAAACTCTGCACGTATTGGCGAAACCTTTGAGGCGGACGGCGTTGAGTGGCGCGTACTGATGAAGGATAACACGCAGGCACTCATCTATGCGGAGCATGCGCTGGCGTTTGATACGATGAGCCTTGGCTCAAGTTATGCGGACACCAGCTTTTACACTTGGATGCAGGGCTTCTATTCAAAGCTCACGGAACTGCCGCCGTACAATTTGGAAAAGAACGTTCCTACGCTTGCCGGCGATTATAACACCACCAGCCAATACCGCTATAACAAGCTGCGTGTCTTTCCGCTGAGCATGGAGGAAACTGGATACCGCGGCTATGACAATGCGACGATCCGCGATTTTGGCGCAAGCTCTCCGGACCCGAACAAAATCAACACGCGCACAGCAGCCGAACGCGTTAACGGGAACACGGTTATCTTTGGCAACGAATACGCACTTAAGCAAGAGAAAATTACCGGTGCAACAAGCACTGCGGCAAACCAGTACCAGCCGAACGACTACTTTCTGCGCACGCCTGGGTTGAACAACAATGCGCTTTCAAATTGGGTCAGTGTTACACCCTATGGCGGCGAAAACGGCTTCTATATGAACGGTTATCGAAATCACGCGGCGGGGTTCCGCCCGGCCATGTTCGTAAAGCTGAGTTAAGCATTATTAAAATTTTACCCTTCGTTGGCCGTCATATGCTAGTTTGCCGGGGTTGTCAACACCAATCGTGACGAGGAGAGCATAATGGCACAATCGTCCGCTTCCTCAGATTTGACATGCTGAAGAGCGTCCGCGATCTCCATTCTGCTCGCCAGAAGCCCTCAGCCGCGCTTCCAGATAAGTACCGAAGCGGTTTTGCCGCTCCAGCAATATTCCCATTTCAGCCGTTGTTATTGTCTCTCCTTGACCCGCCTTGCAGCGATTGTGATATATTCCGGGTTTAACTCAAAGCCGATATACTGCCGCCCCAAAGCTTTGGCGACGACGGCTGTCGTTCCGGCACCCGCCATTTTTTGACTACCTTCACGTCCTACCCCTGATACTCAATGGTCACAGGGTAGCTGGGCATACACTTAAAAGAGCGTGATACCTCACGCCCATGCAGTGTATGGGCGATTAAGGCTAATCTATCGTTGGCAGACCTCCTGCGCATAAAAAATTTATTGGACCAAATCAAAAATCAGTATACAACTGTGCCTATCATTGCTTCAATCGCTTTGCGCACAATTTCGTAGCCCCTGCCATTAATGTGTAAGCCGTCCGGCGAAAGCTCGCGGCGCATATTGCCGTGCTCATCCGCCAACAATGGGTGTATATCCAGATATTCGCACCCAAGCTTCTCCACCATTTTACGCAGCTCCTGATTGACAGCGCGCACTTTCCCGTTGAATGGTTCCGCGGGATTGCGGCACTTTTGGTGTATGGGGTAAAGCGATTCCACAATAATGCGGCAATCCGGTATTTCGCGTTGCAGGCGTTCTATAATGATCCGCTGGCTCTCAAGGGTTTCTCCCGCCGTCCAGTTCGCACGCCAAAAATCATTGATGCCGATGAGCAACACAAGAATTTTAGGGCGCAATACCAGCGCGGAAACATCAAGCCGTCGAATCAGTCCAATGCAAGTATCCGCGGAAATGCCACGGTTATAAACCTTAAGCCCTACCTGCGGGTAGTGTTTTTCACCCGCGATGGCCCAAAGCTCGGTCAAGCTGTCGCCGCAAAGCACGAGCTGACCTGTGACAACCTGCTGACTGGCATTGGCAAAGCTACGGCATTTGCGGTTATAATAGCTGCCAAACAGGCGGTCTGTTAAGTTGTTATGAACCATGATACGCACCATGTGCGAGAGAGGCTGCGCGCAAAAAGTTATTAAAACTTTGCGCTTGTCCCTCACGTCCTTTTTGCTTTATTTTTTTACGCTATTACTCTTTTATAAGCGTATGTTTATGTCTCGTACATGCTATTTGCTCCCTCTCTCCCTCACAATCCAGCGCGTGGGTGTGCCCTCCAGCCCAAACACTTCACGGATTTGGTTATCCAGGTAGCGCTGGTAGCTATAGTGAAAAAGATCCGCTTTGTTGACGAAGCACACAAATGTTGGCGGGCGCGTGGATGCCTGCGTCATATAATAGATTTTAAGCCGCCTGCCCTTATCCGTTGGCGGCTGGACGCGCGCCGCCGCCGCCGCAAGGATCTCATTGAGCCGACCGGTCGGCACGCGCATGGCGTTTTGCGTATCCGCAAATTTGATTAGCTCCAGCAGCCGGTTCAGCCTGATTTTCTCCGTTGCTGAGATGAAAATGATCGGCGCGTAGCTCATGAAGGCAAAATCCTTCATCAACTGCTTACGCTGCACATCCATTGTTTTGCCGTCTTTCTCGACTGCGTCCCACTTGTTGACTGCGATCACGCAGCCCTTGCCGCTTTCGTGCGCCAGCCCTGCCACCTTGCTGTCCTGTTCGGTAAAGCCCTCCGTCGCGTCAATCATGATCACGCAGACATTTGCGCGCTCAATTGCCATTTGCGCGCGCAGGGCGCTGTATTTTTCTATATTATCCGCAATGCGGCTTTTGCGGCGCAAGCCCGCCGTATCAATGAGCACAAAATCGCCGTGCGCCGTAGATATATGTGTATCCGCCGCATCGCGTGTGGTGCCGGCAATGGACGAAACGATGCGCCGCTCCTCGCCGCACAGTGCGTTAACCAGCGAACTTTTGCCCGCGTTTGGCTTACCGATGATCGCCACACGCAGGGTATCGTCCTCGTCGCCATCCGTTTCCTCAGGCGGCAAGTGCTGAAACACCGCATCCAGCAAATCACCCGTGCCGTGACCATGCACCGAGCTGACGGCAATTGGGTCGCCAAGCCCGAGATTATAAAACTCGTAGAACTCCGGCGGGTTTTTGCCAATGCCATCGCACTTGTTGACACAGAGTATGATCGGCTTGCTGCTTTTTTGGAGCATTTGCGCAACCTCGCGGTCCGTAGCTACAACGCCGCTGTGAAGATCGGTAACAAGGATAATCGCGTCCGCATTGTCGATCGCAACCTGTGCCTGCACCCGCATGGAGCGAAGCAGCTCGTCCCCGCTGAACGGCTCAATACCGCCTGTATCCACCAGTAAAAAACGGCGGTTGAGCCACTCACAGGCGCCATAAAGGCGGTCGCGGGTAACGCCGGGTGTGTCGTCAACAATGGCCAGGCGCCTGCCCACCAATTTGTTGAAGAGTGTGCTTTTGCCCACATTCGGGCGTCCGACAATGGCGACTGTACGCATTCGTTATTCTCCATAAAATTGCAGATAAGCTTAGTATAACAGATTTGGCGGGCATTGGCAAACGCAAGCTTTTTTCGCCAAGCTCCGTGCAGCCTGTTTTTTGCGGCAGCTAGAGCGGGACTGACACTGCGCAGACACTTGACAATACAATGGTACTGTGCTATACTATCTACAATGAGTATGTGCTTGAGAATTAAGAGTGGGTCAATTACCCGCTCTTTTCTGTCAGAAAGGAGGCTTAGCGTGTCAAATCCGCAGGAAGGTGCCGCCGTCAGCGGCAACAAGAAAAAACATCCCGGCGGGATAATTGGCGCAGTGCGCGAAACAGCGCAGCCCCTTGCCAATTCGCTCGGCCTGATTTTATGGGATGTGCGCTTCTTCAAAGAGGGCGCTGACTGGATTGTATTGCTGGTAATCGACAAAGAAAAAGACGCTTCTCCGGTTGATGAAGACGCGCCTCCGGGCGTAACCCTGAACGACTGCGAAGCCCTCTCCCGCGCAATTGACCCGCTGCTGGATGAAGCTGATTTTATTGACCGCAGCTACCGTTTACAGGTTTCCAGCCCCGGGCTTGAGCGCAAGCTCCGCACACAGAACCATTTAAACGCCTACTTGGGCGAGAAGGTTTTTATTCGCCTGCAGCGAGCCTTTGAGGGTAAGCGCGAATATCATGGTATTCTTGCAAATCTTGACGGCGCGTCATTCACCCTTGAACTGCCCGATGGGCGTGGACTGACCTGCACATTACCGGAGGTTGCTTGGATTAAGGCAGATGATTTCCAGTCATGGGACCACTTGCAAAGGTAGGGGCACATGATCCATGTGCCCATCATAAAATTGCACAAAGTAAACCACCGAAAGGATGACCCGGAAAAAATGGACATGCAAGAACTTTTCGTCGCACTGCGTATGCTCTCCGAGCAGCGCTCAATCCCTATGGAGACGCTGATTTCCGCGCTGGAAAAAGCAATCGTCACCGCAGTAAAAAAAGATTACAAAGAGCGTGAAGATCGCGAGGATTTTGTTTTCTGCGAGATTGACGAGGACACTGAATCTATGCGCGTTTATTTGCGTAAAAATGTGGTGTCGGAGAGTTTGGACGACGCGACGGATATCCTCCCGGAGGAAGCGCAACGCTACAAGCATGATGCAAAGCTTGGCGATATTATTGAAATTGATGTTGAGCCGCGCAATCTTTCCCGCGTTGTGGCGGATAAGGTCAAGCATGTACTGCGCTCAGGCATCCGCGAGGCGGAAAACGTTATGATCCTTGACCGCTACGCGCAGATTTTGGGGCAGATTATCACCGTACGTGTCCATCGGATTGACACCGAAACCGGAGATGCGTTTGTTGAAGTCGGCAAGCAAGAAGAACTCCTGCCACGCTCTGCCCAGCTTCCGGAGGAGAACTTCCGCGTGGGCGACCTAATCAAGCTTTTTGTTGTGGACGTCCGTGCAACTGAAAAGGAGCGCAAACCGCGCCCAATCCTCAGCCGCAAGGATCCCGGGCTTGTGCGCCGTTTATTTGAGCTGGAAGTACCCGAAATCTCCGACGGCTACGTTAAGATTAAAGACGTGAGCCGCGAGGCGGGTGCGCGCAGCAAAATTTCCGTTTACAGTGAGGACCCGAATATTGATCCCGTCGGCGCGTGCATTGGCCCGCGCAGCCAGCGCGTCAGCCGCATTACCGATACCCTCAGCGGCGAGCGCATTGATATCATCCGCTACAGCGAGGACATTGCGGAATACATTACTGCAGCGCTTTCGCCCGCGGACGTGCTTAGGGTTGCCATTGTGCCAAATGAGGAGCGGTCCGTGCACGTGATTGTGCCGGATAACCAACTCTCGCTGGCAATTGGCAACAAGGGGCAAAACGTGCGCCTTGCTGCAAAGCTCACCGGTTGGAAGATTGACCTCAGTTCTGAAACCGAGGAGTCCGGCCCGGTGATTGACCTGGACGCGGAAATGTAAAGCCGGTATGGATTACTGTCAATCGCTGTAAAGCATCAGGGCATACGGACGGAGAGAGGTGATGTACCATGAGCGAGGGCAAGGCAGCACAGCCGATTAAAAAGCGAAAAATCCCTGTGCGGCGCTGCATTGGCTGCGGCGAACACAAAGAAAAGCATAGTCTGCTCCGCGTGGTAAAGCCTCCGGAAGATACGCCAAACACCAATTTATCGGAAACTCCGGCGCCCGACGGCAAAAACAGGCCGCAGAGCACCATCAGCCTTGATCCCACAGGAAAAAAGAACGGGCGCGGAGCTTACCTCTGTCCCGACCTTGAGTGCCTAAAAAAGGCCCGCAAGCGCAATGCCTTGTCTCATGCGTTCAAATGCCGCGTGCCGGACGAAATCTATATCCAGCTGGAAGAACAGCTTGCCGCAATTACGGCGCAAATACCCGCCGAACCCCGAGAGGAGAAACTGAATGCGAACTAAATACAAGGTAAGCGAACTTGCAAAGGACTTTGGCGTAAAAAGCAAAGCCGTTATTGAGTTGCTGGAAGAGGTTTTCGGCGGCAAAAAGAAGGGCACCTCCAGCACACTCGAGGTTGACGAGCTGGATATTGTCTTTGAGCAGCTGGTAGGCGAAAACAGCAAGCCCGATTTTTCGGAGTATTTTGCTACTCGTCCCAAGGCTAAACCTGAGCCAAAGCCCGAACCTGCTCAAGCAGCAGCGCCAAGGAAAACGCCGGCGCCGGTTGCCGCACCACCAGTAAAGTCTACTGCACCTGTGCCCGTGTCTAAGCCTGCGCCCGGCACATCCGCGCACAGGCCGTCAGATAAACCTGCGGCTCCAACCATCAAGCCAACAGCGGCGGCACGTCCTGCGCCGCCGCCAAAGCCGCGCCAAACCGGTCCTCTGCTAGACGCAAAGGGCAATCGGGTAACCATGCCCGCCCGCAAGGAAAAATCCCAGAGCGCAACGCCGCAAAACCGCACAAAGGGTGAAACGCGCATTATTGATACGCGCTCCACGGACGTTGTTCTGGATAAATACAACGAACGCTACGACTCCCTCGCGTCCTCGCACGACATGCGCCGCAGCGACACAGGGATTGGCAAACAAAAGCTAAAAAAGCGCAATACCGGTACACGCCCACAAGGCATGAAGGGGCGCAGACCCAAGGAAACCGAGGCTCAACGCATGATGCGGCTTGACCGTGAGCGTGCCCGCGCACCAAAGCTCCACATCAAGGTGGGCGAGAGCATTACCATAGCTGAGTTGGCGGAGCTTATGAAGCGCAAGGCGGCTGAGGTAATCAAAAAGCTGTTCACGGAGCTTGGCACAATGGCGACTGTGAACCAGGAGATTGATTACGACACTGCTGAACTTGTTGCGGACGCAATGGGTGTTGTGGCCGAGCGTGAAATTGTTGTTACAATTGAAGAAAAAATCATCGACGACAGCTCCGATGCGATGGAAAATCTGTTGCCACGCGCCCCGGTAGTGGTTGTCATGGGGCACGTTGACCACGGCAAGACGAGCATTCTGGACGCAATCCGCAACACCTCCGTTACCGAAACGGAGAGCGGCGGAATCACCCAGCACATCGGCGCGTACCGCGTCGAACTGGAAGGCCAGCCCATTACTTTCCTTGATACACCCGGACACGCAGCGTTCACATCTATGCGTGCGCGCGGTGCAATGGCTACGGATATCGCCGTGCTGGTGGTTGCGGCGGACGATGGCATTATGCCCCAAACCATTGAAGCAATTAACCACGCACGCGCTGCGGAAGTGCGCATTATTGTGGCGATCAACAAGATGGACAGAGCCGGTGCGAACCCTGAAAAGGTCAAGCAGCAGTTGACTGAATATGGGCTTGTGCCTGAGGAATGGGGGGGCGACACAATCTGTGTGCCCGTTTCTGCACTCACAAAACAGGGTATTGATAAGCTGCTGGAGTCAATCCTGCTGGAAGCCGAAATGCTTGAGCTTAAAGCGAACCCCAACCGCGCCGCCAAAGGTATTGTTATTGAGGCGCGCATGGACAAGGAACGCGGCACAATCGCAACACTGCTGGTTCAAAACGGTACACTCAGCAGCGGCGATTATGTGGTTGCCGGAGCTACAAGTGGGCGCGTGCGCGTAATGATTGATGACAAAGGGCAGCGCATTGACGAGGCAGGTCCATCCGTACCGGTAGAGATCATGGGCCTTGACAGCCCGCCAACTGCCGGAGACGCAGTGGACGCAGTCAGTGACGAACGTCTTGCGCGCGCGCTGGTTGAACAGCGTCGCACACAGGCAAAGGCGCTGGAGCAGGGTACGCAGACCAAGGTCAGCCTGGAAAACTTGTTTGAGAATCTGCAAGCCGGCCAGATAAAAACGCTCGGGCTTATCGTCAAAGCAGACGTGCAAGGCTCCGTTGAAGCACTCAAGCAAAATCTTGAGAAACTCAGCAACGAAGAAGTGCTGGTCAAAATACTGCATGCGGGCGTGGGCGCGATTAATGACAACGACGTTATGCTCGCGAACACCTCCAACGCAATCGTCGTCGGCTTCCGCGTGCGCCCGGATGCAGCGGCACAGGCAAACGCTGAGCGTCAGGGTGTGCAGCTGCGCATGTATTCAGTCATCTACCAGTGCATTGAAGAGGTTGAGGCAGCGCTCAAGGGTATGTTAGCGCCAAAATTCAGAGAGGTCCAGTTGGGCCGGATTGAGGTGCGCCAGATTGTGCATATCTCCAGCGTAGGCAACGTGGCAGGATGTCACGTGCTCAGCGGAAAGGTAACGCGCGCGGCGAAAATACGCGTTGTGCGCGACGGCGTTGTTGTTGCCGAAGACGAGCTTTCAAGCCTGAAGCGCTTTAAGGACGATGTGAAGGAAGTTGCCGGCGGCTACGACTGCGGCATTGTACTGACCCGCTTCAACGACATCAAAGAGGGCGACGTGTTTGAGGCATTTGTGATTGAGGAATATAGAGACTGAGCAATATGCCAATCACCCGCACAGATTATATAGTCTGCAGAGGACTACAACGCTTTGCGTGTTTCTGCCGGGTGGCGCCCTGTACCGGATAAGCAAGCGGTCGCCGGGTTAGAGAACAATACGCTGCTGGTTGTTGCTAAAAACGGCGAGCAAACCGTAGGCATAGCGCGGTTGATTACAGACGGTGGGCACAGCGCGTTCATTGAAGATGTACTTGTTTTACCGGAATATCAGCGGTGTGGCATTGGCAAGACCATGATAACCAAAACGCTAGAGCATCTGAGAAGTCAACTTCAGCCGGACGAATGGTGCAGTGTCGTGCTGATATCTGCCAGAGGCAAGGAGTACTTTTATAAATCCCCGGGCTTTCCTGAGTACCCCAATGAAAACGCCGGCACGGGAAGGCACTTGGGTTTGGACGCAACACGGCCTAACGGTAATTCACTAGTTTTGAATGGAGTGAAAAAATCATGACGACCCATGCAAGCCATATGAGCGAAGACATCCGGCGAGAGCTGGTTGCGCTTGTGCGTGAATTGAAAGATCCGCGCGTTGCCGGGCAGTTGCTAACTGTTGTGCGCGTGGAGTTAACGCGTGATATGTCCGCGGCGCGGGTTTATGTCAGCGCAATATTGGGTATTGATAAAGCGGCGGAAGCGGTGAAAGGCCTAGAGAAGGCCGCAGGACTTCTGCGTCGTGAATTAGGACTGCGCCTACGTCTGCGCAAAGCACCGGAATTGCGCTTTTTTGCGGATGCTTCAGCGGAATACGCCATACACATTGATAAAACGCTGCACGATTTGGGTATTACGCCCGAAGAGGATACAAACCATGACTCAAAGCTTTAATCTTACCCAGACCGTCTCTTTTTTGCAGGACGCTGAGGATGTTCTCATTCTCACCCATGCAAACCCCGACGGTGACACGCTGGGTTCCGGGTTTGCGCTCCTGCGCGGCTTGCGGAGCATGGCGAAGCGCGTGCGTCTCTTTTGCCCGGACGAGATTCCGCCCAAATTCTCTTTTATGGCTGACGGTATAAAATACGCCGACTACGAACCTAAAACGATCATCGCCGTTGATTTGGCAGATGCTAAATTGCTTGGGGACGCAAAAGCTGACTTTCCCGTCATACACCTTTGTATTGATCACCACGGCACAAGGCAAGCATTTGCCGAAAGGGCATATGTTGTTCCAGAAGCGGCGGCGTGCGCGGAATTGATCTTTGCCGTGTTGCGGGAATTGAATGCGCCAATCACGCCTGCCATTGCTGACTGCCTTTACAGCGGGATTGCAACCGACACGGGCTGTTTCCGCTACAGCAACACCACTGCGCAGACTTTACGAATCGCGGCAAAATTACTGGAATATGGCGCGTGCGCGGCGGAGCTTAATCGCAGATATTTTGAAACCAAGCGCAAAGCATATTTTTCACTGGAGCGTATGGCTTTGGAAAAACTGCGTGTGCTTGAGCGCGGGCGTTACGCCGTTACCGCGCTGACGCGTGCCATGTATGATGAATGCGGTGCCAGCGAGGATGAGGCAGAGCAAATTGCGGCAATTCCGCGTCAGGTTGAGGGAGCACTTGTTGGCGCAACGATTAAAGAGCGGAAAACCGGCGGATTCAAAGTGAGCTTGCGGTCGTATGAACCAGTGGACGCATCCGCTATTGCGGCAAAACTTGGCGGCGGCGGACATGACCGCGCGGCAGGGTGCACGATTGAAGTGGAGTCACTGGAAGAAGCCGAGGAAATCTTGCTTGCCGCAGTGCACAATGAACTGGCAGATCTGGGTAAAACATAAAATTTACACAATCAAGAGCTTCCTATAATATGATGAAAAGAATAAGCGAAACTTTTTGTATATTTTCATTTTGTGCAAATTCCCACAGATGGCATCGTGATTTTGCACGGTGTAACCACCGATGAGCGATTGTTAGAAGTCACATTGCCCCAAGAGGAAGCTATAGTCTTTATAAAAATGCTAAATAGAAAGCTTACAAGCAAAAATATTTCCGCTTGCGGATTTAATGTGGATACCTCCGTGCAAACCAATGATAAATATTATTGTATTGCTTTGGATCGTTGCGAATTGTTTTATCTGAATAGGAGTGAAAGGTGCCTGAAAGTAACCAATGAAGATCGTCCGCAAGCGGAAGAAATTTTTCACAAATATGGAGCAATTGTCTCAGTATAATCGCCATGCACGCAATCATCTGCATATTAAAAATTACCTTTGCGCCCGTAGCTCAGGCGGATAGAGCAACTGCCTTCTAAGCAGTGGGTCACAGGTTCAAGTCCTGTCGGGCGCGCCACCTTAGTACGACACGAATGAGACAATCGTGCGTTGCAAAAAGTCCCCAGTAACGGGGACTTTTTGCGTATCTGGACTTGAAATCGCCTTGCTTTTGCAGTCATTTTAACCCAAAGTTACTGCAATCCACTTAAGCCCCGATGCACCACAAAGTTTTCTGCCTTGTTTTTTTGAGTTTTACTGCACCGCTGTCTTAGGTTTTGTGGAGTAAGTTAAACCTTTTTCACGAAACTCAAAAACAATAAATGCCGCTATTCTAAATTCCCCAAAATAGCTTTGATTTCTTCTCTTGATGCTTTAAGTGATTCTCTGCCCGATAATATCCTGCGATTATGATTTTTATGTGTGTAAATATTGCTTTAACAAATGACAATAATACTTGACATATTTCTATATCCTGTGCTATACTTATATCAAAGGAGATGTGATGCAATGAGTGAAAAAGAGCGCGGCAGCTGCCCACTCAAGCGCCGCAAAACAGATCCGAAATTTCGCAACCGTCTGCGCGTGACCCGTGCGGAGCTGGAGATTTCGCAGGGTGAGCTGGCAGTCAGGGCAGGTACGTCGCGGCAGACAATCTGTGCGATTGAAAAAGGCAACTTCAATCCAACCGCGCCGCTTGCGATGAAGCTATGCAAAGCGCTGGGCAAGACGTTCGAAGAGTTATTTTACATGGAGGATTGACCATGGTCAACAACCTTATCTTCTGGTTTTCCGGCACGGGCAACAGCTTGAAGACGGCCAAGGATATCGCCGCCGCACTGGGCGACACACAGCTTGCCTTCATGGGCGGGGATTTTCCGCTGAACGGCCACTATGACCGCATCGGTTTCGTCTATCCCTGCTACGCAGGCGGGATGCCTAAGGCTGCGCTCGAATTCGTTCGGCGATTGAATCTCAATGGCGGCAGCGCCGGGTACGTGTTCAGTGTTGTCACCTGTCGGGGCTCTGCAGGGAACTGCCATAAGATGCTATCAAACGTCCTGAAGTCCAAGGGCGTTTCGCTCAACTACGCAAACGCTTTCCATTCGGTCGGCAACTATATTATTGAGTACCCGCTGCAAAAGAATCAAGCGCAGCTTCTGGCCAATCAGGAAGAAAAAACGAAGCTGATTGCCGCCGACATTCTTGCCAATAAACATCGTGGCGTTGTGGGCGTAAAAAACCCATTCTTTTCGGCGTTTTACCGCATCGGGCTGATATACTTCAGAATAAAAGAAAAACAGTTTGCTGCAAATGACAACTGCACGTCCTGCGGCCAATGCGCAAAACTCTGTCCAATGGACAATATCGAAATGCGTGACGGCAAGCCTGCATTTCTGCACAACAACTGCGCCAATTGCTTGGCATGTATGCATATGTGCCCACAGGCGGCGATTGTATGCGGGCGAGTGACAGCAGAAAAACGCGGGCGGTATCGTCACCCCGACATCAAAACAAGCGAACTTATGCACAGATAAATTATTTGGGGAGGACTGCACATGAACATCCGGGAAACCATGGCGGCACGGCGCTCCGTGCGCCAGTATTCGCCGCAGATAATCCGGCTGCTGAATATCAGTGACTTGCAGATGTCGTATATATCACCAACGTGGACGCGGGCTGCGGACTGATTAAGGTAGGGGCGGCGCTCGTGCCTTTCCGTGATAAAATGAATCGGCAATCAGGGATATACCGCTTATGCCAAACATGGCGGGCACTGGCTTGCTTTGGCATGTAATATATGATATACTTTTCACCTAAGCAAGTCCAATATCTTATGTTTTGATTGATATTTAAAAAATGGGCGCCTCCGTCAGGAAGCGCCCGGGTGAGACCTTGGATTGACTGGGGTTAATTTTCTTGTTTTATGGGGTTTTTATATCCTGTTTTATGGCGGGCGCGCTTTTTTCTCTTATCGCTGAATTGTTAGCGGGCGTTTGGCCGCCCCGCGCCGGCATAGCGGTTACTTAAATTGCTTTCATAGACAAATGCGAAAAAATATAGAATACGTTTTGCGGGGCTTCGTGGGGACGTCCCCCATACCTCCCATCAAAATAGCAATACGCTTCCCACATAAAATCGCGTATATTGCTATTATTTTTAAGCATACACGCAAAACGGTATTTCAGCTCCCATGCAATCGCGCACAGTTCGTCCCATTCGGGGGAGTTTT
>JAIRYC010000117.1 GCA_031267965.1 Oscillospiraceae bacterium
CACATCGTGGCTCACCGGGTACGCCAGAAAATCAAATGTGCCCAAGCTATGCCACGCACTGATGGTACAATCATTCACATACTTGTACTTCTCGATGATTTGCACCCCGCGCCGCGCAAGCTCTTTGGCATATTTGCAGTGGTCTTGGTGTTCATGCGTCACCAGCGCGGCGCTGACACTCGACGGCATGACGCCATGGGCTTGCAGCGCTTTGACCGGCGCCCCCGCGTCCAGCAATATGGAAGTTTTTCCGTCCGTGATATGCCAGCAGTTCCCCGTGCTGCCGGACGCGATGGGGGTTATGCTGATCATTCCAATTCTTCCTCGTATTGAACTGCTTCAGCGTCCAAGACCTCGCCTGTGTTTGTGTCCACAGGGATAGTGGCGGCGTTTGCCTGTACCTCGTTGTTGACGCTCTGCTGTACGTTTACGTCAGCCATAAGCGCGGTTTGCATCTCTGTGGACATCACGCCGTAGGTACTGATGAGCCGCCGCAGGCAGGTTTTCAGCGCCATCTTGTCAAACTCAGTTTTCCACGGGGAGTAGCTTGACGTGTATGATGGGCTGTATCGTTTGCCCCATGCATCCATATCCTCACGGGTCATGTAGATAGTCTTTTCAAATCCGTTAAGCAGCTGGAAATAGGAGAAGTAGCCCACTACGTTATCTCCTGTGCGCTCACCCGTCAGGTCTGGCATCCCGGAGAGCTTGTTGAAGCCGAGCAGTTCTCCCTCATAGACGACATCGGCGTTTATACAGCGGTATTGCCCGCTGCGCTGCGCCAGCTGGATCAGCCCCTTATAGCCGATGGTAAACGTTGGCACGTTCTTGTACGGCACCACGTAGGCAAAGCCCAAGGATTTGACTAGCGGGAGTTTGAGGGCGGCGGCTTTTACGCACTCCAGCGCGACTTTTTGCGGGTCGCACTTTTGCAGTGTTGTATCGCTCTCGTACAGATCAAGCAAGGATGCGATGAAAGCGCCCGAGGCGTCGCCCATGCTGGCCTTGATTTTGCGCTGGATATCCGGTGCGGACACCACGCTTTTGAAAACCGATAGTTGATTTGTCGCCATGATGTTTACTTCCTTTCAGTTTTGACGTTATTTACGCCGCGTCAGGCACAAAGCGCAATTGCCTGTCCTGTTCGCTGACATACATACGAATAAGCTGCGGCGCAATGTCAATGAGCTTGGTAACGCTTTCCGCACCGTCAATGATAACCGGCACGCTCCAACCAAAGGCCGCCGACAACACATTGATGATCTCCAAGCCTGCGTTAACCTCAGCCGCTGTGTTTGCGCCGGCGCCATACGGAACGTAACCCTCGTCGGTTTTGACAAGCACGTCGCAGCATTCGGCATGGACGCCTATGACGGGCTAAGCACAAAAGACGAAATTTAAGATGTACAACGCCTTTGCTGCGTTTTCTGTATCGGGAGATGTGTGCAGTTCAATTGTGACGTCGGGATCAGCCGTAGCCGAATGGGGGCGCACCAACGGGCCAAATAACGTTCGGACTGAACGAAATATACACCGCCGTGAATGGAAAGAGACACTGCGAACTCCAAGTCTGTAGTTGTGGACGGCGCTGCGTCGCCGTCCGCGGGAAGGGGAATGTTGTTTTCAGCTGTGATGTTGATTGGAATAACAAGCTCGGGAGAATTTTTAAGAATAAGTAACAATTTTGTAAAATAAAGTGTTGACTTTTCCGTTAGCTTGTGGTATATTTTTAATTAGAAAGTTTATTGCCCTATATCCAAATACCACATTACACGATATAATTCAAGGAGAAATAACGATATGCTAAAACACAACCGCCTGTTCGCCGCGGGCTACCGCGCTACCGCGTTTTTACTGTGCCTGGCCGGAGTTTTGGATCTGCTCGGGGTCTTCGACGGAAGGTTCAGCGCGTCAGCGCTGCTCTACTATACCATGCAAAGTAATGTGCTGTGCCTTGTCTGGTTCGGAGTCCTGCTGACCCGTTCCCTGTCTGATATAAAAACGCGGGGCAAAATGGGTTCTGGCAGCTACAACGAGCGGTTCAGTGCTTTGGTCACTCTTTCCATCACCGTTACTATGGTCATCTTCTGGATTATGCTGGCGCCCATAATGGACGCCAAAAGTCTTTGGAGTTTCATGAGCCTGCAGCCGCATTTATTCACACCGCTGCTTATGATTGTGGATTACATATTGTTTACTACCCCCGGCAAGCTGACCAGACGAGACCCCCTGTATTCCGCGCTGGTGCCGCTGGGTTACTGGCTGCAGGCAACAGTTTTGGGGCTGTCCGGAGTCGTTTACCGAACCGATGAGGTGACGGGTATTGCCGTCCGTTTTCCCTACTTTTTTATTGATTATGACCAAAGCGGCTGGATGGTGGCAGTGTATGTGGCGGTCATCACACTCTGTTTCTTTGGCGTCGCCTGGCTTCTGGTGTGGGCGGATCACCGTCGCGCCCGCGTTTCCGAATAATGCTGTAGATACTAAATTATGCTTCTTATGCTTCTATTAACTGGATACATGTCGGCGGTTCCTATAATTGGCCACACCGTCGTCAAACACGGACTTGACAACATGCGGCGCAAATGCTATAGTTAGTACATTATGTATATCTATTTTGTATCATAGAAAGTGAGCGACGTCACATGACCACAATACCAGCGGCTGCGGATAACCAGAAAAAAATCATCAGAAATCCGCACATGCAGCATTTCCCGTCCGACATCCGCGAACAATTGTTTTCGGACATTGAAGAGAACGCCGACGCCTATATGTTCCGTCTCAATGCCGACAACATGGACGGCATTGCGCTGGATTATTTTGGCGCGCAGACAACCTACCGCGAGATGGACAAGCAGGTGGACCGCCTAGCACGCACACTCAAGGGCTATGGTGTGGTGCCCGGCGAAATCGTCGCGGTGTCCCTGCCTAACCTGAAAGAAATTGTGCTGTATATCTATGCCCTGTGGCGCATTGGCGCTACGGTGTCACTCATTGACGCACGCACCAACGCAACGGGCGTGCTCGAACGTGTCAAGCAGTGTGAAGCGCGCTTGCTCGTGACGGTCATGGACGTTTTCGAAGATAAAACCAAACCGATTTTGGCGGATCTTCCTGTCCAAAATCTGGTGATTTGTACCCCCGCCGACGCGCTGGCAGGACAGAAGCCCACCGAGTTCAAGGGTAAGCTCGTCAAGCTGATTTACCCCGGCAAAATCAAAAAGTTCCTCAAAGAAGTCAAGACGTTACCCGGCGGTGAAAAAATCATCATGCATGCCGACTTTGTAGGAAAATATACCTGCGAAGGCGACGTGCGCGTCCCCTACGACCCTGAAGCTATCGCTGCCATACACTACACCAGCGGCACCACGGAGGATGGCGCCATCAAAGGTGTTATGCACCTGCACAAGGCTTACAACGCCATGTTCCGTGCGGTGCGTTATTTTGAGACCATGCCCGGCCGCCTGGCGCTGCAGCGCGGTGAGACTTTCGGCGGCTTTATCCCGTTCATCGCTGCCTATGGCCTTTTCAACGGCCTGCACTATTCGCTTTGCATCGGCCTGACAGTGCAACTGATTCCAGTCTTCAACCCGGCGGAAATCGACAAACTTATTTTGCGTAAAAAGCCCAATGGCTTTCTTGGCGTGCCGCGCTTCTTTGAACTGCTGGCCACTAACAAAAAGCTCCGTCGCCCCAGCAAAAAGCTGGCATTCATCCGCAACGCCGTCACGGGGGGCGACAAAATTTCGCCCGCTACCATGCGTTTGGTCAACGCATGCTTTGCCCGCAATGGCGCCTACAACGGCTTGGTCGTGGGCTATGGCAGCACAGAAACGGGCGCGTCGCTGGCTGGCTCTTTGCCCTATCGCGCGGATGGCTCCACCGACTACGACTGGGATGCAGAGGGCAATGTTGGCGTCTTCCTGCCGAGCGTGGACGTGGTAGTGATCGACCCCGAAACCAACGAGCAGCTGCCCTGCGGCGTGGACGGCGAAGTGTGTGTCAGGAGTCTTTCCATGTGTACAGGCTACTTCAAAAAAACGCAGCGCACGGTCGAAATGACGTACACTGACCCCGAGACAGGAGAGAGATATTGGCGCCTGGGTGACAAAGGCCACGTCAGCACAACAGGTTCGTTCTATTTTGTTGACCGCTACAAGCGCAGCATTTTCCGCTCTGACGGACATACAGTGCACCCGAGTCCTATCGAAAACGTATGCTGCTTGCACGATGCGGTGGATTGTTGCGCGGTGGTCGGGCTGAAGATTGATCCCCATGCGGCGGGCGCCGTGCCCACGGCGTTTGTGATGCTTCACGAGGGCACAGAAAACGCGGACAAGGTTTTGCATGAGTTGCGCGCGCTCAATCTGCGTGAGTTGCCTGAACGCGACACCGCCTTGGCATTCACGGTTGTCAAGCAATTGCCCTACACACTCATGGGCAAGGTGGATTTCCGCAAGCTGGAGCAGAATAAAATTGATTTGGAAAACTATTATATTGCAGACCCGCGGGTCGTGGCAGAGCTACGGCAGAAAAAATAAGGAATCATACGCAATCCATGCCGGTGTAAGCTGATTTTCACCGCTTTTGCGTCAAGACTTTCATCGCGCGCCGTCTTGCTGATGTTGGAATCAAGTACAATTACAGTACCGGTGATTCTAAATGAGATTGACTCGCGTTTACGAGATAAATATAAATGGCCGTGGTTATAATCCAAAGGATATATTTATTCTAAATTTTTCTGTTACAAGATTAGTATCATTTATATTCCAAGAAGTCTATCCAACACTTGAAGATAGTTATACTGCAATCGTAAATTTTACCACCTCCAGTTCCCGATTTGTGCACAGAGTCATCTGGATTTGCGTAGCAAAGTATAAATTTTGTCACCAGCGTAGAGTCAAAAATCGAGAATTTTATCACTCTATCTTTGAGCATTGTTCCCGAACAATCAATACTCAACTCGTGTGTACTATCAAAAGAACCCATGATTTCTAACATTTTGGGTTGTGTTTGAAAAGACTTATCTATCTTTTTAGGCAACGAATCTTCTCCCGATTCATAAATTTCAAGCTTGCCTTCATCTTTAACAATGACAAAAGTTCCTTCGCTATTGAGCAATTCGTTTGTTATTATATCGAAGTCTTCACGACATGTCAAGAAATATTCCTCCAAATCTTTAAATAGTTACTTGAAATGAATCATCAGACGTATGGGAAATTTCTGTAATATCTTTAATTGCATCCAGCCATCAAGGCCAATGTTAAAGCAATCATAGTTAAAGTGATTAGACGTTTCATAAATACTCCTTATTATATATTGTTGGTGTTTGCGTAGGATGATAGATAATGTAACCATCAGCCTTTTCGTCAGCTTTTTATTTGCCATGTTGGCTTGCGCAGCAGTCTGCCGTTCCGCAATGTGACCATAATGGCGGCAAAACCGAGCTCCAACTTCAAGCTGTGCGCCGCATTTTGGACAAAAAATAATAACCCCTTTTATTAAATATTTAAGCTTAGCAAATCAGTCAACCTTCGCCAAACCACCGCACCCATTGTTTTCAGTCACCTTAAAAGTTCATCAATATCAATCTCTTCCCAAAATGCATCGTCTTCATTTTCAATGCCGTCATAATACGGAAAAATCATCGCTGTCGTAAGCGATATCCTCGGCGTACCTCTCAACGCCAATGTCTTCAACCACTTCATTATCAAGGCAGTGCTGCAAAGCAATCAGCCTAACCAGATGAAGCCCATAACCAAAGGCAGTCAACGGCGCAGAAAGCATATTGACTACTTTTTTGATAAGGTCTTTGGTTGGGTGGCTGACGTATTCGTATGCACAAAAATCATCCGTTGCGGACTGAAGCCCATAAAAAACTGTTCACTCAATTCGTCATTATCTTTGAGTGTGGCAAGTATGTCATGTTTTTTGCAAAGCGCCGCCGAATGTTCCTTTGCGCCTGACAACAAGCTGAATTTTGCCAAAGGTCTTGCCGTTTCTTCGCATAAACCCCACCTGTCCAACAATTGAGAAACAACCGCAGCCTGCTCCTCGTTGATTGGCGTTTCCCAGTCCAGGCTTTCTCCAACCAGCTCAGGAATATTGCTTTTATCCACGAGCGCGTTCTTCAAATAATGATTCATTTGCGTTGCCTCCTTCCAAGTTTTTACGGCATTTCAATTATATCAATTATGAAACAGAAAAGCAAATTCTAGTATATTTAATATAAATTTCACACAACAACCACGTCAATGTCACAGCCTTGGGTGATAATATTACCATACTACAGCAATTGGAGCACGCTATGTACAAAATCCTAATCGCCGACGACGAACAGGCAATCCGCGAGGGCTTTGCCGAATACGCTCGCTTTTTAGGCTACGACGTTACCGAAGCAGCGGACGGCATTGAAGCGCTGCAAAAAAGCCGCGAAGCCGAATTCGACCTGATCGTGCTGGATATTATGATGCCGCGCATGGATGGCTTTTCCGTCTGCAAGGAAATTCGCCGCTCCTCGCGCGTGCCCATCCTTATGCTCTCCGCGCGCGGCGAGGAATACGACAAGCTTTTTGGCTTTGAACTGGGTGTGGACGACTACGTCACCAAACCATTCTCCGTCAAGGAAGTGATTGCGCGCATCCAGGCTATCTGCGCACGCATGGGGCAAGAGAAGTCCAATGACGTCTCGCCTGACGGACACGAGGTCTACGAAAACGACGGGCTGGTGATTGACATGACCGCCCGCATCGTCACCTGCAACGGAGAAAAGGCGGAGCTGACCCCCAAGGAATATGACCTGTTGTTTTTTTTAGTGCGCAATAAAAATATTGCCCTCAGCCGCGAAATGCTGCTCAGCAAGGTTTGGGGCTATGACTTTTTTGGCGACGACCGCACGGTGGATACACACATCAAAACCCTGCGCATGCGCCTTGGGCGGCATAAGGAGCACATTGTTACGCTGCGCGGCGTGGGATACAGGTTTGAATAGCAGGCAACGCCTGCAGGAAACCGTCCTAAGCGCCCAATGTTAACAAGACGTTGTTTCCTCGATAGCTAGACATTGCGTGTTATCTAACAATAACAGACAACGCCTACAGGAAAACAATTGCAACACATTTGAAACTTTCAATCGGTCATGCCGCGGCACAACGCTGGCTGACCCAAAGGAAAAGCGAATGAAAAACAAATCCCTGAGCTTCAAAATATCGCTCTATATCTCGCTTTTCAGCCTGCTTGTGCTGGGAGTTCTGTGGGTTTTGCAGTTTGTTTTGCTGCACCCCTTTCATGTGCGTATGGAACTAAATGAGTTGGAGCGCGTGGGCCAGCATGTGCTCAGCTCCGTAGAAACTGACGGATCGCTCTCTGGGCTGGATAGCTACGCCTTTGAACACAACCTGCGCATCCTTTATATGGGCGACGACGGCTCACTGCTTGCGCTGTATGACGGCTTGGGCAGCCAAGTATCGTTTATGCGCCTGCACTTTCCGGCGGAGGAATTTAAGCTGATACAGCAAAAATTCAGCGAAACGAAAAGCGACACCATCCGCTATCTTGCCGAGGACGCTGTACGCATTCAAGGCAACGCAAACAGCGAGAGCAGCAACCAAAGCTCGCAAAAGGCGGTATTTGTGGCGCGCTTGCCGGAAAGCTTTGACGGCTACCTCTATTTTAGCAGCACCATCCCACCAATGAGCGCAACGTTTTCTGTGCTGCGCCGGCAGTTTTTGATCATATCCGTCGTCGTCCTGCTGCTAGGACTGGCGGCGGCACAATGGGTCGCAAGGCGGCTCTCAAAGCCGATTGTCGCGCTCACAAACTCGGCGCGTCAACTCGCGCAGGGTAATTTTGACGCTAATTTCACCAAGGGCATCAACGGCTTTGCCGAAACTCAAGCGCTTGCGCAAACACTCGGCTACGCATCCGGCGAGCTATCGCGCTTGGAGCAATACCGCAAGGATTTGATTGCCAACATCAGCCACGACCTGAAAACTCCGCTGACGGTGATCCGTATGCACAGCGAGTTGATCCGCGACGTGTGCGGCGACGACGAAGCTGCCCGCAACCGCCACTGCGCAACAATTGAGCGCGAGACTGATTGGCTCTCCGGTATGGTTGGCGAGGTGCTGGAGCTTAGTAAGCTGCAGGACGGACCGGCTGCATTCAATCCGCAGCCGCTGGATATTTCCGCCCTTACGCGGGAGGTGCTGGAGAGCTTTGCGGCGCTTGAGGAGAGTGGCGAGTGCAGCTTCTATCCGGAGCTTGAGGACGGCTTGCGCGTCACCGGGGACGCAGCGTGTCTGCGGCGCGTGCTGATGAACCTGATTGGCAACGCGGTTAATCATACAGGTGAAGATAAGGCAGTGGGCGTCTGCCTGCGCCGTGAGCCGGAGGGTGTGTACTTTGCTGTGCGCGATACGGGCGTGGGCATTGCGCCGGAGGAAATCCCGAATATTTGGGAGCGCTATTATAAGAGTGGCAAAACGCATAAGCGCGCCGTGACAGGCACAGGGCTTGGGCTGGCGATTGTGCGGGAGGTGCTGGAGCGGCACGGTGCGCGGTATGGCGTGCAGAGCGAGATTGGGAAGGGGAGCACGTTTTGGGTACTGCTTCGCGGGTGATATATTATAAAGCAAAGGTTCCAAAAAACGGTGCCCCGTGATAAAACAGGATTGCGATTTGTCTGAATGAGGCAGATATGAGCGTTGGCAAATAAATTGCCGGTGCTCAAATTGTTTTGGCGGGTTTTGGCTGAGCTTGCTTCCGGCGGGCTTGAGTCCAGTTTCCGACGTAGTTAAAGTAAAGATCAATCTGCTGTATCGTCCTGCCACATGATTACAAGACAGATATGAAGTGTTCAACGCCGAGCGAATATCTGCGCTACCACAGAACCATGCAGAGACTTTCAACGAGAGCGCTTGCTGAAAAGGTTGGAATCGTCCCCACCACGCTTGCCATATATGAGAAAGATA
>JAIRYC010000120.1 GCA_031267965.1 Oscillospiraceae bacterium
TATCTTTCTCATATATGGCAAGCGTGGTGGGGACGATTCCAACCTTTTCAGCAAGCGCTCTCGTTGAAAGTCTCTGCATGGTTCTGTGGTAGCGCAGATATTCGCTCGGCGTTGAACACCCGCTGTCGCTCTTGTAATCAAGGCTTAGGTGAATCATGATTTTGCCCTTTGCGTAGACATATGCGCCCGTGTGATTGAGATTAGTGTTGGTAAAGAACGAGAATATTCTCGTTCTTTATTTTTTTAGATTTTATTTCAATATTCTGTGAAACTATCATGTTTTGTTGCTAGATATTTGCAATCCCGCCCTGAATGCGCTAAAATATACCCAACATCTTAATGCAGGAGCAGCACCATGCCCAAACGAATCCAAGCGATCAAAGGCACGCAGGACGTTTTGCCGCCCTACGGCGACACACTGCGCACGCTCGAAAACACATTGCTGTCTATTGCACATAATTATGGCTACAGCGAAATCCGCACACCCGTCTTCGAGCCGACGGAGCTGTTTTCCCGTGGTATGGGCGGAACAACCGACGTTGTCCAAAAGGAGATGTACACCTTCGAGGACAAGGGCGGGCGCTCAATAACGCTGCGTCCGGAGGGCACTGCCGGTGTTGTACGGGCCCTGCTGGAGCACGGGCTGTTCAATGAACCAATGCCGCAAAAGCTCAGCTATATTACATCCTGCTATCGTTATGAAAAGCCTCAGGCGGGGCGTTACCGCGAGTTTCACCAGTTTGGCGTTGAGTGCTTTGGCGCGTCTGGCCCTGCCGTTGACGCAGAGCTTATCGCCCTTGCCGCCGGAATTTTCCGCACGCTGGGTTTAACTGCGCTCAGGTTAGAGCTGAACTCAATTGGCTGCCCGAGCTGTCGGCCTGCTTATCACGCCGCGCTTAAGAAATACTTTGCCGCGCGTCAGGACGAGCTTTGCCCTGCCTGTCTTGAGCGTCTCGAACGCAATCCCTTGCGGATTTTGGACTGCAAAAGCCCCGTTTGTGCCGCAATTGCCGAGGACGCGCCCATTGGGCTGGATTATCTTTGCGGTGCGTGCGCGGAGCACTTTGACGGGCTGAAATCCACACTTGATGCATTGGAGATGGCTTACAGCGTCAATCCGCGTATTGTGCGCGGTCTGGATTACTACACCAAAACCGTATTCGAGTTTGTTACGGACACTATTGGCGCACAAGGTACGGTCTGCGGCGGCGGCCGCTATGACGGACTTGTAACGGAGCTTGGCGGCAATGCGCTGCCGGCACTGGGCTTTGGTTTGGGCTTGGAGCGCTTGGAGCTTGTGTTGCGGGCAAGCGGCAAAAAAACGCCGTTGCCGCCACCTTGTACGCTATACATTGTGCCGATTGGCGAGGACGCGCTATGTAAGGCGGCGGCTTTGTGCGAAAAACTGCGTACAAAAGGAATACACGCGCAGTTTGACGTGGTGGGACGCAGCGTTAAGGCGCAAATGAAATATGCCGGAAAAATCGGCGCGCTTTATACCGCCGTGCTTGGTACGGACGACCTGAGCGCCGGCACAGTTGCCGTTAAGCGCATGGCGGACGGCGAAACGCAAGCTATAGCTTTGGCGGACTTTGTGGAAGCCTTCTACGCAAAAATATTGGGCTGTTTCAATCACTTTTGAGCAATTTGACCGTGAGCGACGCTTGACGTACAGAGGCAAACAAGTCCTCATACCATGTGTTTGTAATGATCAAATCCAGCACGTCTCCTGGCACAAGGTGCACAATTGCATCGCCCGAAAAATGCGTGTCCTGGTCCTGACCGCCTTTACCCTCTTCGAACAAGCCTGGAATATCACTGCCGTTTAGGTGCACGGACATTAGTATCCAGCGGTTGTTTGAACTTTGCAGGACATTGGCAAAATACTGAATTTCGTAATCGCCTGCAATCGTAATTGTCAGTGAATTTGCTGGGGAAGCATTGATGTTTTCCAATGGCATAACCATGCTCAGCACGATCTGTGCGCTTTCGGTTGGCAACAGTCCCACACCGATTCCGCCGCGCAGTCCGCCATATGCTATCGAAGATGAGCCGCCCGGCGGTCCCGGAGGGCCAGCCGGACCCGGTACTCCTTGCAAACCTTGGGGTCCGGCAGGACCCGGCGCTCCCTGCGGACCAATTGGACCGGGGTTGCCCTGCAGACCTTGCGGACCCATTGCTCCCATGGCACCTGCCGGACCGGTTGCGCCCGGAGAACCGGCAGGCCCTTGCTCACCTTGTGGACCCGTCGGTCCTGGAACGCCTTGTTCACCTTGCGAACCCTGTGGCCCCTGCGCACCTGCGGGACCTTCTGCGCCAATAGGTCCAGCCGGACCCGGAACACCTTGCGGACCTTGCTCTCCTGCGGGTCCCTGCGGACCAATCGGACCTTGTGTACCGGGCAAACCTACCGGTCCCCGCCCGCCTTGCGGACCCGGAACGCCTTGTGGGCCTATTGGCCCCGGAATCAAGCATACGCAATCCTGCGCGTCGCTGCATTCGTTGTTGCAACTGCTCATATGTATCAACTCCTATGTTACGAATCATTTACAGATTATGCCTGTTTGTCCTAAAGAGTGAAAATTCAGATCAGCATGTTGCTTTTTTCTCCAGAAGGTGCTATACTTTTATTTGCATTCGATACTTTAACGCGTTAACGTGAAGGAGCACCACATATGCCTATCACATCATTCCTCGAAAGCAACGCCCACAAGTTTGGCTCGGACTGTGCTTTGGTGGAGGTCAACCCCGAAATGCGCCACAGCACTGCCGCTTGGAACGAAGCTGAACTGGTGGAGACTGACAGGCATCCTGGCTACCGCAAAACCCTCTCGTGGGCAGAGTTTGATACGCAAGCAAACCATTTTGCCAATCTGTTAATTTCGCGCGGAGTTAAAAAGGGTGATAAGGTCGCCATATTATTGATGAACTGCATTGAGTGGCTGCCGGTCTACTTCGGTACGCTCAAGGTAGGTGCACTGGCTGTGCCGCTTAATTTCCGCTATGCTTCGGACGAAATCCGCTACTGTCTTGATTTGGCCGACGTTTTTGCACTGATTTTCGGCGCGGAATTCATTACGCGCATGGAAGCGATACAGGGCGAGATACCAAACGTGCGGCTTCAATTCTTTTTGGGTGATGGCTGCCCGACCTTTGCGGAAGATTGCCTGCAACTTACCGCCGGACAAAGTGCAGACAAGCCCAACGTGCAAATTTGCGACAAGGATGACGCGGCAATCTACTTTTCCAGCGGCACAACCGGTTTTCCAAAAGCAATTTTGCACTCCCATGCAGGGCTTGTTTCTGCCTGTGTGACGGAACAGGCACACCACGGGCAAACCAAGGACGATGTATTCCTCTGTATACCGCCGCTTTATCATACAGGTGCGAAAATGCACTGGTTCGGCTCGCTGATTGTGGGCGGGCGGGCAGTGCTGCTGCGCGGTGCGACGCCGCAATGGATAGTCGAAACTGCCGCCAGCGAAAAAGCAAGCGTCATCTGGCTGTTGGTACCTTGGGCACAGGATATATTGGACGCAATCGAGAGCGGCGAAATTGATTTGACTCAGATGGATTTGTCCGCATGGCGGCTTATGCATATTGGCGCCCAGCCGGTGCCGCCAAGCTTGGTCAAGCGCTGGCAGAGTATCTTTCCAAATCACGCTTACGACACAAATTACGGTCTGTCGGAGTCGCTTGGACCCGGCGCAGTGCACTTAGGTATTGAAAACGTCCGCAAGGTGGGCGCAATCGGCGTTGCGGGTCATGGCTGGCAAACGCGTATTGTCAACGAGCGAGGCGAGGATATCCCGCGGGGCAAGGTAGGCGAACTGGCAGTCAAAGGGCCGGGCGTCATGCGCTGTTATTACAAGGACGAGGCGGCGACTGCTGCGGTGCTGCGCGGGGATTGGCTTTTTACAGGCGACATGGCAAAGCAGGACGAGGAGGGATTTATCTATTTGGTTGACCGCAAAAAGGATGTGATTATCACCGGCGGCGAAAACCTTTACCCTGTGCAAATTGAGGATTTTTTGCGTGCTCATCCAAAGATTAAGGATGTTGCGGTAATCGGTTTGCCCGACCACCGTTTGGGCGAAATTGCGTGCGCGATCATTGAGATTAAGCCTGGCTTTACCGCTAACGAGGGTGAAATGATGGAATTTTGCGCCGCATTGCCACGGTACAAACGCCCGCGCCGCATTGTATTTGACACCGTGCCGCGCAACCCGACAGGAAAAATCGAAAAACCGCGCCTGAGAAAGAAATATGTTGGCGAAAGTTTGGTGGAACAACAGATTCGTTAGTACCCGTTATTTTTCCAATCCCGAATAATAAGCACGCGTGTGTATGCTATAATACGTCAGTGCTGTTGGTTGCCGCAAAAATGGCGGCGCAACGGGAGGAGAACGATGAAACGTACACTTTCTTGTTTGCTTGTTGCATTGCTGTTGTTTGCAGGGATTGTTCCTGCTGTGTCCGCTACGAAACCGCATGATGAAGCCACCTGTGACAAGATCCCCATCATCTATTGCGAAGGGGCATGGCATTCTTTATACAGCAAACCCGGAACGCCGGAGCAAGAGGAATATTGGACTACCGGCGGTGGGGGCAGTGAAATTATCTCAGATTTGCAAAAGCTTTTGCCGGAATTTCCAAAATACATACAAGACGAAGAGTGGGATAAAATCGCCGATATTCTGGCCGATTTTGTCAACAAGCTGTTCTATCGCGCCCGTTTTGACGAAAATGGTGAAAGTGTAGAGCCGTTGGGCGGTAACGAGAACAAAATGCTTGAGGAGTTGTCGCGCAACCACAAAGGCGACCCCAATATATATGAATATTGCTTTAATTACGACTGGCGGCAGGATCCTTGGATTTTGGCGGAGCAGCTTAAAACACACATTGAGCGTGTCTGCGCGGCAACCGGTCACAGCACAGTGAATATAGCGGCACAAAGCGGTTCCGGCTGCATAATGATGGCTTATTTGGCGCGCTATGGAACAGCGCATTTGCGGGCAATTACAATACGCGCCACACTGCATAAAGGCTCCACCGTCTTTGGTGATATGGTGAATAAGCGTATATATATTGATAACGACGCATTAGCTAAAACCGGCTTTCTGCGGGCTTTTGATATCGCGGACAATGAGAAAATCAGCAATATGCTTATAGCGGCAAATCAGGCGGGCTTGCTTAAGGCTGTGCTTGCCACGGTAAACCGCGCTTTCCCACGCATTGTTGACAGACTGTACGAAAAAGGCATGGTGCCCGCCGTCCTGCGTATGCCTATGTTTTGGGCTTATGTGCCCAATGCGGACTACGAGAGCGGTAAAGCGATCTGCTTTGGCAACCAGCGCGGCAACTATTCGGAACTCATCCGCAAGCTGGACCGCTACCACTATAATGTTCAATTGCGCTCGGACGATTTGCTCAAAGAAGCTTCGCAGAAAATCCGCGTGGGGCTTTATCTGGGTGACAATTCCCCGCTTACGCCGATCACAAAAAATAGCAACCTTAACGGCGATGGCTTTGTGGACACCACTTTTGCCTCGCTTGGCGCAACAGTCGCGGAGCCATATGGTAAAAAGCTGGGTATGTTGGGTGTAGTTTTTCAAAAAAACAAGGACGGCCACAAGCATATTTCGCCGGACAAGACCATTGACGCTTCCACCTGTCTGCTGCCGGAGCAAACTTGGTTTGTGCGTGATATTTCCCATATCGGCACCTCGAATGAGAATTTTGTAAGGTGGTTTTTCAGTGCAAAAAAAACGCCGACTGTTTTTAGCGATCCGGCGTATCCACAGTTCTTGGTTTTGGACGACAGCGGCGACGATGATATTTTTAGACCGGAAGAAAAGCTAAGCTTTTGGCAGCAGGCTGGCGCGGCACTTAATCCCGTTGCGCGGATGAAAGACTTAGTGTTTGGAATTGTGAACTTTATCATCACCCTAGGAACGTGGTGGATTAAGTAAGACAACCACAGGAACAATTGACATGAAATGGGATGCGCGCGCATGTGTGTCCCATTTATTATATTGTGTTTAACAAGTAAACAATCATCATTGCAGGGCTTCGGTGTACAATGGAGGGAGCAAATTCGTCTACCGCAGCGTGACTACCGTCACCCCGTCGCCGCCCTCGCCATAACCGCCCAAGCGGTGTGACGCAATAAACGAACAACTATCCAAATACCGCTTGACTGCGGTGCGCAGTGCGCCCGTGCCTTTGCCGTGTACAATCACAAATTCATGTAAGCCTGTGCGCATTACGCCGTCCAGGTAATATTCCAGCGTGTGCAGGCATTCCTCAACCGTCATGCCGCGTAGGTCAATGCGGTTTTCGGCTGCCGTGCCGCCGGCGGAATCAAGCTTTTGCGCCGCTTTGGAATTGTTTTTTGCGGCTGGCGTTTTTCCCTGCCCCGCAAAAGATGCCAGTCGCACAGTCCCCACCGAAACACGGGTTTTGGCGTTGCCGGTCTGCACTGTCAGCATGCCCTTTGCGTCCGGCAGGGTAAGGACGACCGCTTTTGTGCCCATGCCCACAAGCTGCACGCTATCGCCAATGATGAGCGGGCGCGGTAGGACGTAGTCCTCGTCCTCCGCAGGCGTTATGCGCTGGGACGCGCCCTCCGCCATTGCTTGCATCATCTTTTTGAGCGCGGACTTGGCCCGCTTCGCCAAATCCGCTGTGGCGCTGTCTTTTTCTTTGCGCAGCTTATCCAGCTCTGCCAGCAAAACCGCCGCCTCACGCTTCGCCTGCTCCACAATCCGCAACGCTGCACCGCGTGCCTGTTCCTCTTCGCGTGCCCAAAGCTGCTCAATTTCTGTACGCTTGGCAGCGGCTTTTTCACGCTCCGCCTGCACTTGATTTTTCAGATTCCGCGCGGATTCAGTTTCCGCTTCCATAGCGCGTCGGCTTGCTTCAAGGCGGTCAACGACTTCCTCAAACTGTCGGTCCTCCTGCGCAATCAGCGAGCGCGCCAAATTCAGCACCTGCCGTTCAATACCAAGGCGCTCAGAGATGGCCAATGCGTTTGAGCGCCCCGGTGTGCCAATAATCAGACGATAAGTTGGGCGCAGGGTCTGCACGTCAAATTCACAAGATGCGTTTTGCACACGCGCCGTAGTCAGGGCATATGCCTTTAGCTCCGCGTAGTGCGTCGTTGCGGCGATATGCGCGCCCTTCTCACGCAAGCTCTCTAATATCGCCTGTGCCAGCGCTGCGCCTTCCACGGGGTCGGTGCCCGCGCCCAACTCGTCCGCCAACACAAGCGATTTCCAGTCGGCCTCCGCAAGGATTGCGGTAATGTTTGTCATGTGCGCCGAAAAAGTTGAAAGCGACTGCTCAATTGACTGCTCGTCGCCGATATCAGCGTAAATGCGCGGATAAAACGCCGCACGGCTGCCGTCACGCACAGGCAACATAAGCCCGCAGCGCGCCATAAGGCTCAGTAACCCTAATGTTTTGAGCGCTACAGTTTTACCGCCTGTGTTTGGTCCTGTAATCACAAGCGTATCAAAGTCAATTCCAAGGCTGATGTCAATTGGCACAGCACTTTCCGGCGGCAGGAGAGGATGTCTTGCCTCACGGAAAAGCGTTTCGCCGCGGTCGTTCAGTTCCGGTGCACACGCCTTGATTTTATAGGCATACTGCGCCTTTGCAAAAACGAGGTTCAGTGCAACCATCGCCTCATAGCTCCGCCTGATTGAATGCGCAAACTCGCCCACGCGAGCGGAAAGCTCCAGCACAATGCGCTCAACCTCAGCTCGCTCCTTGCCGCGCAGGATGCGTATTTCGTTGTTTGCCTCAACCACGGCAATCGGCTCCACAAAAACCGTTGCGCCGCTGGCTGAGAAATCGTGCACAAGCCCGGGGAATTCGCCGCGCATTTCCGCCTTAACCGGCACCACATAGCGCCCGCCGCGCTGTGTGACGATTGTCTCCTGCAAAATTTTGGCATTGTTCGCGGAGCGGATTGTCTTCTCCAGTTGCTCACGCACACGACTCTCCTGCACGCGAATTTTGCGGCGCAAATCGGCAAGAGCGGGTGAGGCGTTGTCGCTCAATTCCTCCTCGTTAGCAATTGCGTCGTTGATAAGCTTTTCGAGATAAGCGTTTGGCTCCAGTGTTGAAAAATCCAGTACGGTTTCAACGCCGGCGCAGTTCTCGCGCCAGCGGATAATGCCGCGTATAGAACCAAGCACCGCCGTTGTGTCCAGCAGTTCGCGCAGGGAGAGCATACCGCCTGTCGCCGCCCTTGCCAAGGCATTCGCGATAGAGCGCAACCCGCCAAAAGACGGTGAACCGAATCGCGCCAGCAGATGGTGTGCGTCGGTCGTTTCATTCATGAGCTGCTGGGCATCCTCCAATGTCTGTGCCGGAGAGAGCGCAAAGGCACGCTCCTTGGCGTCGTTGCAGACACAAAATTCAGCCAGCCGGGCAAGCACTTTGTCCAACTCCAGGACGTTATAATGTTTCTTCTGTTCCATGAATGATATTGTAGCCTAAATGCGCAAAATAAGCAAGAGGCAAATCTGCGGTGTACAGTAAAATGCGCGGATCCTCACGATAAATATATTTTTACATAAAGCTGCTTTGTAATCCTCAAATTCCGCACCAAACACAACCACGCTGAATAAGCATGAAAGTGACGTAATAAAAACAGTGGGTGAATTCATGGATTATGCGGTATTTTGCGGATTGGGCTTTACATTTGTTATGACTTGCCTTGGTGCGGCAACAGTGTTTTTCTTTCTCAAAAAGCCCCCAAAAGGTGCGGAAAAGATATTCTTGGGTTTTGCGGCGGGGGTAATGATTGCCGCCTCCGTATGGAGCCTGTTGATTCCGGCAATAGAGGCGGCGGATGTCCTAGGTAAGCCCGGTTGGCTTCCTGCCTCCGTTGGATTCATCGTGGGTTCAGGATTTATGTATTTCCTGGAAGGGCTGATAAGCCGTCTGCGTCCCCGTGCCGGCGAATCCACATTTTTCAAGCGCACAAAGCTGCTGCTCACCGCAATCACACTGCATAATATACCTGAAGGTATGGCAGTTGGGCTTGCGTTTGCGCTTGCCGCGGGGTCTGACGACAGAACCGCACTGTTGGCGCCGGCGTCAGCACTGGCGCTTGGAATCGGCATACAAAATATTCCGGAAGGGGCGGCAGTTTCGCTCCCACTGCGGCAGGAAGGCGTGGGCGCATGGAAAGCATTTATTCTTGGCTGCCTTTCCGGCGCGGTAGAGCCGGTACTGGGGATTATGAGTTTTTGGGCGGCAAGCTGGATTGCTACAATAATGCCGTGGGTGCTGTCGTTTTCAGCGGGAGCAATGATTTACGTCGTTGTGGATGAACTGATCCCAGAAGCAAAGGGTGGACGTTTTAGTGTGGGCACGATTAGCACGTTAGCAGGCTTTTTGATTATGATGATTTTGGATGTGGCATTGGGTTAACGCACGCTTTTTCGTGTCGTTTCGGCGGGATTGTTTTGGTTTTGCGTAAAGGTGTTTTGATTTACAGATTGTTCGTAATAACAATGCAATGTGTGTTTATTTTGTGGGCGGTTTGATGGTATATTACTTTCATTAAAAAAATTGACGAACAATATAACATAAAAATAGAGGATTAAAAAATGTGCTTTTATAACCCTTTTTTATTAGTGAACTAAAAGCAGATGAAGCTGCCATGCCGTTATTGCCCACAAAAATCATTTCTACGGAATATACTGTGAAAAAGATATATTATTTTAAATAAAATTGCCTGTCCAGATAAGTACCAATTCTGCTAAAGAACCACAAAAAATGATAAATACAAAAGGGACGTTGCGTTTAATAATCCGCCGTTTATTCAGCCATCTCAAAAGTTTGTAATTCATAAAGCTATCAATATCTACCTCAGCATAATCTTTGGATCATACTATTACCATCTTCCCCGCCTCCGCGGTGACACAGACAAAGATGTACTTGGCGTTGTCGGGGGTATAGACGGGGCTGCTCCCTCGGTGACCGATCGGGGTACCGCTATTATCTGGCGTGGCCTGCGGGTGGTGGTACTTAAGCAAATAGTGCGGAGTATCTCGAACAAGTCAAAGACTTCGCTGTTCGGCACGAAAAGGCTTTTGTGAAGCACGTCATGCGTGGCGCAGAGAATAAAAGCCGCAAGGCCATATCTGCCGACGAACGCCGGCTTTTTCAACTACAACATCGGATTACGGAATTGGACACAATCGTCCAAAAGTTGTATGAAAATTATATAACATTCCAGTCTTTCCAACATGATACGAGGAAATGAACTGGTAAACGCTCTTGCAAAAGTCAAGAGTTTTATCCACGCCGACAGGGCGAAAGACATTGAATTAAAAGCAAATCGAGTACATATTGATTTAAATCCGTGGATGGGCAACAGGAACATACAAACATATTTAGGAATTATTAAAACAGCTTTGCGGGAAAGCAGGCTGCTTTCGTTTGAATATGCAGACCGCTATGGAAATAAAACTGCACGAACAGCCGAGCCATATCAACTTGTATTGAAAGGCAATCATTGGTATTTTTGGGGGTATTGCCATAAAAGAGATGATTTTCGCTTATTCAAGCTATCCCGCCTATCAAACCTGCTAATCCAAGAGATGTCTTTTGCGCCGCAGGATTATAAAAAACTGCAGTTGGATTTTTTGGCTGATATTTTGGAAACCATGCCGGCAAAAATCAAAATCCGTATTCGTAAATCAATTATGAAGCGGGTGATTGATTATTGCATCAATGAACGCTTTTCGCCGGACGGTGATGAACATTATATTGTTGATTTTCTTTTCATAGAGAACGAATACTCCTACAATATTCTTTTGGGTTTTGGGGATAAATGCGAGCGTTTAGAGCCGAACCATATACGCCCAGAAATGAAGCGTAGAATACATGATATAGCTACTCTATATGTAATTTTTGTCGTCAATATAAATAGTCGCAGTTGACGGAATGATTTCTATCCGGTCAAATTTTATCACGCCCACCGCAATCCCCGGCAATTTATCGACCGGGCGTGCGACGGGTGGGATAATGCCGTATTGGAGTGGGATTTATGCCCCAATTGCCTTGTTGCAGGCAATAAAAGATCTGGCGCTCCGCTGTGAACTGCGTGCCATGAGCAGTGTTGATTCCACCGGGGTCGGAACTGAGGATAATCAGCCAATCTTCGGTGTCATAGGTGCTGCGCCCAAAGATGCTCTGAATGATGTCGCAGGCGCGCTGATCGCCGGACAAAATTGTTTCACGGCAGGGCTGGTTGTGGTCGCCGAAGCCGATGGAATGCCCCACATGGTCAGTGTCATTGAGCGCCATAAAAAGGGAGTCGGCGCAGGCGCTTTGCGCAATGGCCCCGTCGGTGCAACGCTGATTGTCGCCCTAAGGTTTTATAGGTGATGGGCCATTGGTTCACAGTGGCTTCTTCCACTTCATATTGATAGGTGCAGTTTTTGCCACCGAGGAAGCCGCTCCGGTTAACGAATGCAGCCACAGTACAGTTTTGTCTTGCCGGCCGATGTCTCTTAAAATGATGGGGGTCCGCCTTTTGCTGCAGGAACATCGTTTTCCACAATGCCGGTGCCGTTTTGGGTTTTCGCCCAACGGCCCGTGAGCGTTGCAGGCCCAGCTGGGCGTGGACACAGTGGGGTGCAAATGGAGCAGGGCACCGCCGCAATAGGCATTATACACGCCTCCGGGGGTTTGCCTGCAAAGGTACTGAAATGCGCTGTTGGTTTTGCCTGCGGCCAACGGGGCGGCGAAGTGCCATGCACCAAGGTTTGGGGCAGCGACTGCGCCACTGTGTTACGAAATTACTCAGAACTGTCCAAGCGTACATGTCCGTGGGTGCATCCACGCTGTTTCCGATGAAAAATAGAGCTATAATTACTACCACTACCGCGGATTCGAAAAAGGCGACGACTTTCGTCAAAAAGGGGAAAAGCTGGTTAAATGTAAGAAAATCGACATAAGAATCTCCTCCTGTTTTGCTATACATATTTTATAACGCGCTTTCCCAAAAAGCTTGCTTTTCATAACAAAA
The DNA here is from genome assembly GCA_031267965.1 of Oscillospiraceae bacterium. GTDB lineage: Bacteria > Bacillota > Clostridia > Oscillospirales > Acutalibacteraceae > WRKY01. Next base: position 12,056 of record JAIRYC010000120.1, read on the forward strand.
CACAGTAAAATTTGTTTGTGCCGGCGGGTATGGAGGTCTATTCTTCGGTTTCACTGTTTCTAGCGGACTTTCTCGTGTTCAGTCTCACACCATATCCGCGTTTGGAAAATAAAGCTGCACCGGGAACCATGCGCGCGCAAGCGGCGGCAGGCCGTCCCGCTCAGGGCACACCGGGTCAAACAGGACGCGCGTTGCTTCAAGGCACGCAAGCGTACAGTCGGGCGCGTCCTCTGTCCGCGTGACCGAAACCTGGTCTTCCTCCACCGCAATGCGCAGATTTTCATCGCCCGTAAAGCCTTTAATGTGCAGCGTCAGCGCTCCGTCAACAAACGTCGCGCGGCTGTGCTGCTCACGCATGAGCACCTCCAGCGTGTGGCGGTAGTCCAAAATTAAGTAGTTCTCCGGCGTTTTTATCTCCGCATCCTCGCAAAGCATACGAAAAAAAGCGTTTTCTTCCCTTGCCTCGGGCGAAAAAACAAACTTGAACTGCCTACGCCAAAATTCCTGAAAAATCACGCTGACCGCCTGCGGCAACTTAGCGCCCTCCAAAAGGCGAAGCTCCTCAACCACATTTCCCAGTTTGCCGAGTACAAAATACCCGGCAAACCGGCCGTTCTCCAGCAACACATACGGCTTTGCGAACCATGAGCACAGGGTATCGTAAAGCGCGTCTTGTGCGCATTCAACATGCACTGGCGTTGCTTGGCGCAGGGTGTATATTTGGGCGATAAATCCACTGTCGTCTTCTTTCAGTTTGCGTATGGCAAAGCCCGTGGCATCGCCGCCGCCCAGCACATGGCGCAGGTTTGTTGTGTTCACCTTGTATTCGTGAAGCATACCAACACGCTCATAACCAAAATAATTATAACGCTGGCGTTTGCCTCCCAAAACCATAAAGTCCGCGCCGCGCTCTTTGCAGACCTCCAGCGCCTCCGCCATAAGCTCCTTCATGTAGCCCATGCCGCGGAATTTTTTGCCCACGGCAACGTTGCCAATCCCGCCGACAAGCAGCTTGTCGCCGCCGCATATGTAGTCCAGCATGTAAAGTCCAACCGCCGCGCGGAACTCCTTTTCATCCCGAATAACAAGGTTGTTTGCACAGGGCTTATACTTGTTTTTATATAGCTTTGGCAAAAGCGGCAAAAAATATGGCACAACTCGCACCCCCAGCCGCGTGAAAACCTTGTCTAAAAAGCGGAGCAGTTCTTTCTCCTGACCTGGCTGCGCAAAGCCTTTGTAGAGTTCAGGCATGGTGATTCCTCCCAAGTGTTTGTCAATATTATAGGTGGGCGGCTTTAACCACGCCGCATGCATTGCCGGTACTATTCCGTTGTTGCATAGCGTAGTCGCCTCTTTTCAAATCTGAAAAAACAAATACACGCCAAGAATGGCACTGAACTCTGTTGCCGCAAAACTGCTGAACCGTTCGAATATCCCAAAGATTTCCTTTGGCGCGGCCTTTGTGCCGGTTGCGCCGACAAGCATGATGGCAAGAACGATGCTTGCTAAAACCGCCGGCGATACGTACTGTCGTTTCCGATAACCGCCAATCATAATCATCAGCAAAGCCATACATGATGTCTTGAAATGTTCCTGCAAAACCGCTGTCGGATAATGGGAATGCCGTGTAACCGATTCCAGAAATCCGGTTCATAACCGCAAAAAAAGTAAATCCCTATCCGCATTGGTTTGTTCAGTTTGCCCACAATAAACACACAGACCATCATAATACTTGCAATGCCGCCATATAGGACAATAGGCTTACAACTCCTAAAAGCCCAAGCTTGTTGATGAGCGCTCTTTTCATCACACAGCTTCCCCTTTATTTTTTTTATTTTATCTAAACGGATTTCCGCGCTCGGTTAGGGCGCAGTTATGTAAAGCTATCGGCAGAAATACCAGCGCGGACCTTATAGGGTTGACATGAAGCGCGAACGCCACCTACTCCATTGCCCTTGCAAGCCGTTGCTGCCACACCGCAACGCGCTTTGCGTCGTATTGCTCCGGAATCGACCGCCTGCATTCCTCCACCCAAATGGATCGGACAAACACGCCGATAATTGAAAACAGCAGCCTTGGGTGCAGGATCAGCTGAGCACCCTTGTGCAGTATATTCTTTGGCGCGAACGAAATGAACCGCCCCGTAAAAACCCGCTCCGCATCGTCCGGAGTGAGGATGCGCGAGGAAAACATGCTTTCCAGCACCTCGTCCGGGATTTCCAGCAGCCAGCGGTTGAACACATCCACGCGCCAATCGCTTTTTGCGGTTTCGCGGTAATAGCGCACCTGATAACTCCACAATGTGCTTATGTCTGTGCCGCCGTCTTTATTGACCAGATCCGCCAGGATTTTTGCGCCGTGCAGCGCATTGACAATCCCGCTGCCAACATGCAGGGCGGACATACAGGCACTGTCGCCAAGCAACGCGTAGCCGTCAAAGACAAACTGCGGCAGCGGGCAACGCGCAGGGATTTTGTATTTACCCCAAGTCCCGGCATTGATATCAGGCTTGTCCCACGGGCTGTGCTCCTTTAGCAGTTCCTCCAAGATTTTCGCCGCCCGATCGCCATTTGCGCTCCCCACACAGCCAATGTACACATCCGTTTTGTCCGAGGCATTAATACTGTAACGGCTTACGCCGGGTATGCCCAGCGGTTTAAGAACAACATTATCAATTGCGGGCGCAGCATCTATTTGCTCATGCGGAAAAATCCCACGGAACACAGTCACCGTTTCGGTTTCAGTGCGGAATAAATCACCCAAAAGCGGACGGCTCAGCTCGGTTGCGCCGGTGCAGTCAATCGTCAGGTCCGCACGGATTTCACGTCCGTCTGGCAGCAGCACGCCGGCTACGCGGCCGTCTTCAACCAGCAGGGATTCCGCCTTGGCGTCGTAGCGCAGGCCGGCTTTCTCGCGTGCTTTTTCGCGCAAACCGGAGAGCAGGCGCTGCCTTGCAACCGGCTCGTAGCTGAGCGGACGCTCTATCTTAAAGCGGAGCTTAAACTTACCCGAAGGCGACGCCACCGTGCGCTCACCCTGCTCCGGAAAGGAATCCGGCAAAACCTCGGCGTAACCCAAACGGCGCAGCTCGGCGACGTTGAGGTTATCGTACCAGTTCCACTTTTTTGCAAACTCCTCAGGCGAATCCTGTTCCAAAACAACCACACGGTGCTTGGAGTTGTCAATTAAGCCCGCCAACGCGAGTCCAGCGGCACCGCCGCCCAATATTAATATATGCATAAGGGTTTTCTCCCATATTTTCGTTTGGTGTGCCGATTAAAATGGCTGAAAGAAATGTACACCTGCCTTTCTTTTTTAAGAGTATATACAGTATATTACATTTTCGTAACTTTTTCAAGCCCTGTGACCATAAAACGCATAAAATTACTGGATTTTTTATGTTTGTTATGATATGCTTTATACAATTGTAATATTTTCAGCCGTCCCGATAATGATTATTGTTAAAATAAGGGAGTTCCAAAATGTCCGCATTTTTTTATTCACACAGTACGCAAAGCCTGCGCAAGCATTTTCCGCCGCGCCATCATGACGCGCATAAATACGACTTTGGTCGGGTGCTCTCCATCTGCGGGAGCGAGCGCTTCCCCGGAGCGGCCGTGTTTGCGGCGCGGGCGGCCATGCTGTCCGGTGCAGGGCTTGTGAGGGCTGCGTTCCCGCGAGCGGCGTATGCGGCCATTGCCCCCCGGCTTGCAGAGTCTGTCCTGCTGCCGCTGCCGGGCAATACACAAGGGCAACTGGCAAAAGGGGCGCTGGACGAGTTGCTTCCGGCGTGCGAAAAAGCGGATGCCGTGCTGCTGGGCTGCGGCTTGGGTCAGAGTCCGGACACCGAAGCGCTTGTGACGGAGTTGATTGAAAAATGTTCCGCGCCGCTTATCCTAGATGCGGACGCGCTAAACCTCATCTCCGGCAAGCTGAATCTTCTCAGCGGACGTAAAGCGCACACAATCCTTACCCCGCATGCGGGCGAATTTGCGCGGTTGACCGGCTCGCCTGTTGGCAACACAGACATTGAACGTCTGCACGCCGTGCACGAATTTGCGTCAAAATACAACGTGACACTGGTGCTCAAAGGTGCGGGGACACTGGTTGCGCATAGCCACTCGCGTGCGGTGTATAAAAATAAAACGGGCAATCCCGCTATGGCGACCGCCGGCAGCGGCGACATGCTGGCGGGTATTCTGCTCAGCTTTTGCGGACAAGGGTTGCCCGCGCGCACAGCGGCGGAGTGCGCCGTGCTTGTCCACGGACTTTGTGGTGATACGGTGCTTGCCGGCACCATGGCCCAGCGTTCGCTTACGCCAAGCGCCATGCTGAGGGCTTTGCCAAGCGTGATGGCAATGGTCGAGGGAAAGGAAAACAGGCGGTTGTTGTTTTGAGCTTTGAAAAGCTTGCACTTAACATGTTAAAAAGCTAAATAAATTTGAATTTTTTGTAGCATAGCCAATATCTATTACAAAATAATTTTGTTCATTATTATACACTATCGTTTCTTGCCGTAACACAACCTCTATATCCCCGCGAGTGACAGCACTTCCGCTTCTCCGTTCGGCAGCACAAACCCCGTGTAATCTCCGTTGATTTCGTTTTGCTTCACCACAAAGTCGCCCGTCCGGATTCGCCCACAGGTTTCCACAAAACCTCCCCTGTCGGTATAAGTCAGTCCGTCACTTATAGCAAGAGTCTCCATCAACTCTACAAAAAATGCTTGTGCAGGTAGCTTGGCGCCGGTCGTCAATCCCTTATAGTCGGCGCGGCAGTCCGTACCTGTAAAGGTCAGGCTCAACCCCGCCAGCGATTTCGGTTCCGTCACGCGAAAAACAGCGTTGCCGGGCTGCGGCTGTTCCCACTCGCATTGCAAGACGTAGCCCGCCCCTTTGACTGACAGCACCGCGCGGAAGGCTTGCGGCGCAGCCGGCGGCGGAACTGCGTCGCCATTGTTGCCGCCACAGGCTGACAACAGCAGGCACATGGCAAGAATGATTGGCAACACTATTTTTTTCATGGCAAAGCTCCTTGATTGGCGTCTGTATCATCCATACGCGGCGCGGCGCAAAAGCATGACAGACAAAAAGCATTCGTTCGAAAACACTTGACACACCATTGCGACCGTGCTATACTAACACTGTTGAAATGTCTGGAGAATCCGGGCATATCTTCAAAATAGGAACGTATAATATTCAAAGGAGGCATTGCAATGAAATTCATGCGCAGATTTATGTCACTGATTTTGGTGATTGGCGCGCTGGCAACTGCCGCGGGCGTTTTTACCGTGCCGGTGAGCGCGGCAACGGCGTACCCCAACATTGCGGTTAGCAAAAAATTAACGATTGGCACAAACATTGCGTATATGGTACATGGCACATGCAAAACAAATTATTTGAGCCGCATTGTAGCTGCTCGCGAAAGAATCATGTATCCACCCGGGCTAAGCAATCCTATTATCCTTTGGCGTACAGAAACTTATGCAGATTCCAAAATGGATTTCTATCAAGTCAGTGAAACAGCAGGTAATTGGTACGGGTCAACTACGAGATTCAGAAGGGTTGCGCCCGGCAGTGCAACCTCAAGCTTTAGTGCAATATCTTTGGCACAAGCAGACACATACGATTGGATTTACGGCGAAATCAAATTAAACCATCCCAAAATGCAAACATATAGCGCCGCTAAGCAGGAGCTTGTTATCGTCCATGAAATGCTTCATGTATATGGTTGTAAGGATTTGACGGGTGGAAACAGCATTATGTTACCAATTGCCATACATACCGGAACAGTAACGCAGGTAACAAAAGATGCTAACGATGTTTTAGTAGAGAAATATTAGGAGGTTCTTCACATGAAAAAGAAATTGATTGCCATCATCGTTGCTTTTGCATTGGTAATTGGACTTGGCGCAACAGGCTTTATCATCCTCAATCAGCCCAAAATCCCGCCAACTGCGGAAGAAACCGCGAAAGAGATATTTCCGTTAATACCCCAAAATGAAATCTATGGTGTAATTGAAAGTAATTTTTATATCCCATATGACATTACAATTCCTGAAAACACTTTGCTGGAATCTGATGTGCTCGTGCGGGCAAAAGTAATTTCCGCTGAGCCAACACAATTCCTGCCGGAATCAGAAACCTATTACGGTGCGGATCCGGTAACCCCTCTTAAACTACAAGTACTTGAAGTTCTAAGCGGAGAAATTGAAAGCAAGACAATTACAGCATATTTCCCCGGCGGTAGCGTAACTGCAGAAGAATATTTAACGCATAGACCAACTAGCGGTAAGAAAATGGGCCTGTCAAATCTTTCACAGAAAGATCGGAAGAAGCAATATATTCAGCTATCATCTGAACTTGATTATAATGGATTTAAAACAAACACTGAGTATGTTATTGTGCTTAAAGAATGCGTAGAAGATTTTCCTGGTACGTATTTCGTTAGCTTAGGCGGCTACAGTATCTTCACCACAGACAAAAAAAACGTAAAGACCCAGAAGGAGCTGAAATCCACCAAGGCCGGCAAGGCAAAGGTAGCTACGAATCCTGCGCTGGAGAAATAAGTGCCAAAGATAAATTGGGCGGAAAGTGATTGCTTTCCGCCCTTTCT
>JAIRYC010000054.1 GCA_031267965.1 Oscillospiraceae bacterium
TTGGGGACGGAAAAGGGGGGTTCCGCGCTTGTGGACGTTCTCTTTGGATATGGCTCAAAGCCGCTTGATTACTGGGTTTTGCGGCTGTTTCTTGAATTGTACGCAAAAAGATGTTTGCCAAACGGGACGCTTCAGGAACCGCAAACGCTGGATGATTGGTCAAAAACCTGCCTGGCAGAGAGTGGCAAGCAGGTTTTTTGGGCAGGTACCGCGCCGGGAATTGGTTGTTATTCAACGCTTCTTTTATTTGGCGAGTTTCATCCGTCCCGGCAGCGAACAAAATGGATTCATATTTATGCTGAACCGGGCACTGGGCGACCGTCTGCGAGTCTTCCTGCGACATGGGCTAAAGGAGAGATTGGTGCACCTGTTTTCCAGCGTGTTTTCGGAATTTGCCATTCTTTGGTCACTAGCGACGCATCCGCGCATTCGTAAAAAATACGGGCTTTATCTGCGCAATTTTCCCGCACAGAATCCCGTGAAATAGTATGAATCCGCCCGGTTATGAAAACACTCGACCTGCTCATTATCATAGCAGATCGCTGGTTTTCTATTCTTATTTTCCAGCGGACTGTTTGTAAAAGTACTACCGCAAGCGCTCCTCGCTTGATTTGGTCAGTCCACGCACCAGCGGTTCTAGGTAAGAGCTTTGCTCCTTGTCCGCAATCAGTATGCCGTCCGGGCTGGCAACCACTACCATATTCCTCGCCCCCATCACCACAACAGGAATACCCAGTTCATTGATGACGTGTGTATTGGCGCAATCTGATGCCATGCGCACATTGCCAATGGGCTTCGTTTCCATGACCTCCGTCAAGGTATTCCATGTGCCAATATCCATCCAGGGGCCGTCGTAGCGCACAACACGCATGTCGCCGATTTTTTCCAGCAGGACGCGGTCAAAGCTATTGCGGTCCAGCGCATCATATTGCTTGAGAACATCGGCATAGGAGGTGCAGGCAATGCGCTTCTCCAACTGCCGCAGCATCAGATCCAGCCGAAAAGCAAATACGCCGCAATTCCAGAGCGCACCGCGCCGAAGCCAATCTTCAGCCGTGGCACGGTCAGGTTTTTCTAAAAAGGCCGTCACTGTGCTGGAATTTTGGTTGTCCGCAGGCAAAATGTAGCCGTATTTCTCAGCCGCATAAACGGGCTGCACACCCATGAGTGCCAGTTGCGCTCCCTCTGCCAACAACGGTTCCAGCATGCGCAGCGTCGTAAAGTAACTGTCCGGTACAAAGGGATCCACCGGCAACACCAGAACCGGCTCCTGCGGGTCGCAGTGCTTCTCAAAATATAAATAAGCGCAAGCCAGTGCAATGGCCGGAAAGGTGTTACGCCGCCGTGGCTCCGCCACTACGCTAATGTTATTTTCGCCAAGCTGCCCAAGCACACTGTCCCGTTGCGTCGCACCTGTAACCACCGTCAGCCGCTCCGCCAAGCCAGCCCTGCGCAGTTGACTGTAAATCCGCTCCAGCATAGATTCCCCGCCCGGCAGCAGATGCAGGAACTGTTTTGCGCGGATCTCGCCGGAAAGCGGCCAAAGCCTGGAACCTGAGCCGCCGGAAAGTAATACAACGTTCACAGCTTGTCCTTCCCCTCTGTCGCATTGGCCCGATACCACTCGTACGCTAGGCGCAGTCCACTCGCTAAATCGGTTTTGGGCCGCCAGCCCATTGCACGCATGCGGGAGGAATCCAACAATTTGCGGGGTGTGCCGTCGGGTTTTTCATGGTCAAAGGCAATTGCGCCAGCGTAGCCAACTGCCGCAGCGGCCATCTGCGCTGTCTGCAACACGCTCAGCTCTTTCCCCGAACCAATGTTAACCGTTTTCGCGCCAGTATATTGCGCCATCAGCATCAGACAGGCATCTGCCAGATCATCCACATAGAGAAACTCCCGCAATGGATTTCCACTGCCCCAGAGCGTCGCCTGCGCCGCACCTTGCTGCTTTGCCGCATGAAAGCGCCGCAGCAACGCGGGGATGAGATGTGAGCCTTCGGCGTCAAAATTATCATTCGGGCCATAAAGATTGCAGGGCATAACGGAGATAAACGCCGCGCCCTGCTGGCAGTTATAATATTCGCACAGCTTGAGTCCGGCAATTTTGGCGATAGCATAACCTTCGTTTGTAGGCTCCAAGGCTCCGGTCAACAAAGCCTCCTCCGGGATTGGTTGCGGCGCCTGCCGTGGATAGACGCAGGATGAGCCCAGAAAAAGCAGCTTTTCCACACCTGACTGATAGGCCGCCTCCAGCATGTTGCAGGTAATTTGTAAGTTTTCCAGCAAAAATCCCGCCTGATCGCGGCTGTTTGCCAAAATGCCGCCCACGCGTGCCGCGGCAACAAAAACATACGCCGGACGCTCAGACGCGAAAAACTGCTGTACCGCCGCCTGATTACACAAATCCAACTCCGTATGCGTGCGCAACAACAGGTTGCTGTACCCCTGCCGGGTCAGCGTCCGCACCAGCGCAGAACCAACCAGGCCCCTGTGCCCGGCAACATATATTTTACTGTGCAGTTCCATGCTCTATCCTTGTTTTATCTTCCATATTTGCCTGAACAAACGCGGTTTGCCCCTCAAAGCTTGGCGGTTCCTAAATCATGGTCCGTCATACGTGCAACCAACGCCGCAAAATCCGTCCTAGGTTCCCAACCCAGCACCCGCCTAGCCTTCGTAGCATCTCCCAGCAGACTCTCGACCTCCAGCGGACGGTAAAACGCCGGATCTACCACCACCAGCGTCCTGCCACTCTTTTGGTCCAAGCCAACGGTTTCCGTGCCCGCGCCGCGCCACACCAAATCAAAACCCGCATGCGTAAATGCCAGCGTGCAAAAATCTTTTATACTGTGCTGCACGCCAGCCGCGACCACAAAGTCGTCCGGCACAGGATGTTGCAGCATTCGCCACATGCACTCCACATAGTCCGGCGCATAGCCCCAATCCCGCAGGGCATTCAGATTCCCCAGTCGCAACGGTTCCTCCGCACCGGCGGCCAAAGCAGCCACCCCACGGGTGATTTTACGTGTCACAAAGCGCAAACCCCGCCGCTCCGACTCGTGGTTAAACAAAATTCCATTAACCGCAAACAACCCATAGGCTTCGCGATAACAGCGCACCGTCCAATAAGCATATTGCTTGGCAATAGCATAGGGTGAGCGCGGTCGGAACGGAGTCTCTTCGTTTTGCGGCGATGCGACCGCCGCGCCATAAAGCTCCGAGGTCGAGGCCTGATAAACCCGACAATCCAGCCCCAAAAGACGCACCGTTTCCAGCACTCGCAACGTGCCAATGGCATCCGTTTGCGCAGTATATTCGGGCATATCAAAGGATGTGTGCACATGGCTCTGCGCCGCAAGGTGGTACAACTCGTCCGGGCGCACAGCCTCCAGCACACGCAACACGCTGAGTGAATCGGTTATGTCGCCGTAGTGCAGGGTGATTTGGCTCACCAAGGGGTCAATGCGCTCAGTGTTCTCCGTGGAACTGCGGCGCAGCAAGCCGTGCACTGTATAGCCTTTTTGCAACAAAAGCTCCGCCAGATAAGAGCCATCTTGCCCAGTGATGCCGGTAATGAGGGCCGTTTTCACATTAAACCTCCGAACGGAACCTTCAGGAATCATCAAGTTCACTCCGTCTATCCCGTATGATTGTAACAGTTGCGCAGCCGAAAGTCAAGCGATTTGCTTAAAATTACGGCATAAGTGCAACCATGACTTGTCACTATAAATCACTTCAATCCTCTTGACAAGCGAACAAAAGTTCTGTATAATGGGAGTCATTAACAGTACATTTGTTCTATGAAATGGTATCGCCATTTCGGAAAGGAGAAAAACATGGCTGGCAAAGCAATTAAAGTGAACGAAGATGAGGAGTTCCCAGGACCCGCGTTTGGCGGCGACACAATCCTTACAGCGTTGCTACACGAAGCAATTGACAATGAACTGAGTAGTGTGCAAGCAAGCACAATCCACGCAATCTGGTTCAACGGCAAACGAGTATGCGATGTTGCCCGCACAGAACAAATGGCCGAGCAGACAATACGTAAACGCTTAAAACAAAGCTACGGCAAACTGCGTGCCGCATTACGATACGCGGTGCGGTACTCCCAGCTGCGAAATCAACAAGATGATGCGGTATGAAGCTATTAGGAAAAACAAAATGAGGTAAAAGACAATGAAGGCACAAGGAATGATGAATAAACAAGCGGGTACATTAACGGATTTATGGGAAGTTTATGCGACTGAAAGTGAACGGCAACAGCGGCGTATTGCGCGAATGCGGACAGAGTTTAACAAAATTCCCGGTGGTCAATATGCGGCACAGGGATATATCCTTCGCTCACGCCTTGCAATTATGTACCGGCAACTTGAAGAATTACGCGAAATCGAACGCACGCTGCGCAATTACTACAAATTTTCCGGACAAATATTACGCGAGAGCAAACGCAGCGCGTAATCCTACCTTAGTCAGCTGCGCAAGTCAAGGCAGTTTCATTCAATTCCCAGAAACGGACAGGCACTCGGCCACGCAGAGCACTTTTTGCGTTGTCCAATGTAAACGGCAACAGGCCTGCCGCAATGGCCACTCCCAGCAACGCCATATTCAGCGGCTTTGTGTTGCCACAGCTTTGCAGCACTTTGTCAAAAGAAAGAACCGTAATATTGGATACACGCGCTTTGAGGACTTCGAGGGGCGGCGACGGGGGCGGGGGCGGTTCCCCGGCTCCCGAACGTGAGCCGTCGCGCCCTTGTGGGGCGCGTGCCGCACGAAGCGCGGCGGGAACCGCCCCCGCCAACTGACGATCACAAACTGCCAACGCCCCGCCAGGCCTAAAATATCCCAACGCCCTTATAGCCTCCCTAGGTTCAAACGCAAGAAGTACATCAGCCTCACCAGCCGGAATCAGCGGCGAATACGCCATTTCCCCAATACGAACATGACTGACCACAGAACCACCGCGCTGTGCCATGCCAATAGTCTCGCTGCCACGTACAACCGCACCATGCGCCAAAGCCATATCTGCAATCAACCGTGCCAGCAGAACCGTTCCCTGTCCGCCAACTCCTGCAATAAGTATGTTCATGTTATTCATCATTTTCCCTGACGATGCAATTATGAATGAATTACCACTCAAACTCGAAGCGATCTTCGTCTAATCCTTCAAAAGCAATCCAAACGATTTTACCGCTTTTGCCCTCAATCCGCTGATTAATTGTATAGATGACCGATTGTAATTTCCCTGTTTTGCGATTAATGCGGCATACAATTGAGGCTTTCGAGTAAGCATAATCGAAATCAAGCAATTTAGGAACGCCTGGTAAATTAAGAGTACTTTTTGCTATATTGAAAAAATCATCTTCGCCATCAGATTCAATGAGTGAAAAGACCTGGCCGTGATAGCTATTATCTTGGTACACTTTGCCGCTCTCGGGTCTGATTTGGATCGTGATAACATAATTGTCGCCGGAGACGACGCATTTTGCATTCTCAACACTGGCTGGCTGCAAACGGCTGGCATAGCTCATACCCTTTATCGGTAAATTAATTTTAGCAATACTTTCACGGTTCGTGTTGTTAATATTCTTTCTTTCGGCAAAATAATTTGTGATATCAATCCCAGCCGCATAGGTCTGAATGACTGTATCGCGGTCCAGCGTTTGAAATGCATGTTTGCAATTTGCCTTTGCGTCGTTTGCCGCCTTGTTAAAATATTCTACGATTCCCGAAACCGTTATTAAATTTTTCGGTAGCTCGGGCGGTTTTGCAGTATGCAACGGCGGCGTTGTCGGAGGCGCAGTAAGAGGTTTATCCCCTGACGTGGAAGGCGGCGTGGTAGCTGTTGGGCTAGTTAAACTCGTAACAGGCTCCGCAGTAGCTGTCGGCAACTTCGGTAATTCAGTTGGCCCAGTCGCTGGAAGTGCAAGCGTTGGCGGATCCTCAAAAACGGTACGCTCAGGCTCAGTCGGGTCAACATCTGGTAAAAAATTGCAAGCGGACAGCAACACGCACAGCAGAAGCAAACTCACTGTCAGCATGAAAACACTAACGCCACGTCGCTTAGCCACTTTCGCATCCCCAATCCCAGCCAATTATACATTGGTATTATACCGCAATCACGCAGATAAGTCAATTCTCTTGCTTTTCCTCCGTGCAAGTGATACAATATAGATGCTAGATTAAGTATATAGGAGCACACCATGAAAGCCAGAATACCACAGGCTATAGGCAACGGGCTGATGAAAAAGGTCCAGGAAATGCAGGAAAAACTTACCGCCGCACAAAAAGTTATTGAAGAAACTGAATACACCGCGTCGGCAGGCGGCAGCGCTGTTAGTGTAACGCTCAAGGGAGACCACGAGGTCACCGCTGTGACGATTTCGCCGGAAGTCGTTGACCCTGAAGATGTTGAAATGCTTCAAGATTTACTGATTGCCGCTTTTAATGAAGCAACGCAAAAGGCGGAGGAAGCCATGCATTCTGCCGTTGAGAGCGCTAAATCCGGCGTGCCAATCCCTGGACTTTAATGTAACTGCAAGGAGCACAATCATTTATGCCTAAAGGCAGCGCGGCTCTCGCAGAGCTTACTGATTGGTTTCATCGCCTGCCGGGCGTTGGCGCAAAAACTGCCCAGCGTCTGGCTTATTATGTGCTGACACTCCCAGTGGAGCAGGCGCAAGGCTTTGCTGACGCGATTTTGTCAGCACACGAGAAAATCCACCGCTGCCCCAAGTGCTGCGACTTTACTGACAGCGAGCTTTGCGGAGTCTGCGCCGCCCCAAGCCGTGATACATCATTAATTTGCGTAGTGGAAACACCGCGCGACGTCATTGCGTTGGAGCGCACGCACGAATATGGTGGGGTTTACCATGTCCTGCATGGGGCAATTTCGCCGCTGAGCGGCGTGCGCCCGCAGGATTTGACTGTGGCGGAATTGCTTAAGCGGCTTGACGACGGCATTGTCCGCGAAGTCATTATGGCAACGAACCCTACCGTTGAGGGCGAAGCGACCGCGATGTATCTTTCACGGCTAATCAAACCACTGGGCGTGCAGGTCAGCCGCCTAGCATATGGTATACCCGTTGGCGCGTCGCTGGAATACGCAGACGAGGTCACGCTCTTGCGCGCACTCGAAGGGCGCAAGGAGCTGTAGGTTTGCAAATGACTACTACTATTGATTTGCCTTTGCCGGGAGAAACAATTTATCACGCCCTGCACCGCTTGGGCTTTTTTGTTGATGCGCCCTGCGGCGGTAACGGCAAATGCGGCAAGTGCAAGGTTATTGCCGACGATGTCCTTGTTTTAGCTTGCCAAACAGTTGCCAAATCGGGCACTTTAGTGAGTTTTTCAGGCAAACAAATTATTTCCATGGACAGCCCAATACTTCTCAATATCCCACCATATGCAATTGCAATCGATCTAGGCACAACTACGATAACCGGCGCGGCCATTGACCGGCGCGGCCATATTCTCGCCCGTTTAACTGAGATGAACGTACAGCGGAGCTTCGGCGCAGATGTAATGAGTCGCTTACAAGCAGCGGAATCCGGATATTTGCCAAACCTGAGCGACATTGTCCGCAAGCAAATTGACGGTATTGCGCACAAACTTTTGGGCGGTTCTCGTGTAGAAACCGCAGTTATTACGGGTAACACAGTTATGCTGCACATGCTTTTTGGCGCGGATTGCTCCGGTCTTGGGCGGTACCCATACAAGCCCGCATTTTTAGATGCACAGGAGCGCCCCGGCTCTTTTTTTGCTTGGGATTGGGTAGATAATATACTCACGCCGCCGTGCTTACACGCGTTTTGCGGCGCGGACATTATCGCCGGCCTGCTGACACTGACCAACGTACAGCGTCCATATCTGCTCGCCGACTTAGGCACCAATGCAGAGCTTGCATTATACACGGACAGAGGTCTGTTTGTCACGTCGGCAGCGGCAGGCCCCGTGTTTGAGGGTGCTGGAATTTCCTGCGGAATGTCTGCATTGTCCGGCGCAGTCTGCCAATTTTCGCTGATAGGTGAACGGGCTAAAATCGCAACTATTACGGACGCAGAACCAACAGGAATTTGTGCCAGCGGACTAGTCGACGTGCTTGCCGAGCTACGGCGCACATATCGCCTGAGCACGAATGGCATCCTTGCGGAAGCATACCAAATCGCCGCAGATGTGACACTAACCCAAACAGATGTGCGGGCATTTCAGCTTGCAAAAGCTGCGGTTGCGGCTGGGATAGAGTTACTTTGCGCACATGCTGGCATTAATACGGAAGAATTATTTACGCTCGCGGTCGCCGGTTCATTGGGCAGTGCACTCAATCCCACAAACGTTGTTCGGCTGGGTTTATTTGGCAGCGCCAAGCGTTTCAGCGCAATCGGCGAGAGTGCTCTCGACGGCGTGATTTGCTATTTAATATCGCAAAAATCTCGCGAAATTGCAAAAAATCTCGCGAAATCAGGAAAATATATTGATTTATCGCTCCTCCCCGAATTTGAAGAAGTTCTGTTGAAAAATATAGATTTTCCTGCTTAACGGAGGTGACTATGCCCATCCCAATCTATGAGGCTCTGCGGGCGCAAGCTCTCTGCGGAAGAGTGCCTTTGCACATGCCAGGACACAAAGGCGCAATGATAAACGCGTTTCCTCCTGAACTTGCAGCAATTCTCCCGCTGGACAGCACTGAGCTTCCTGGTACGGGTAACCTTTTTGCCGATCAGGGCGCAATCCGCGAGGCTGAAATGTTGGCGGCTGAGTTGTTTGGTGCGGCGGACACGCTCTTCAGCGCGGGCGGCTCCACGCTCTGCATACAGGCAATGCTACGGTGCGCGTTGCCTCATGGCGGCAAGCTGCTCTGCGGTCGCGTACTCCACAGAGCGGCGGCAGATGCCTTTTGTCTATTAAGTATTGAGCCGATTTTCTTGGAATGCGATGACTCGTCCAGCGAATATTTCCCTGGACGAGTCACGCCACAGGCGCTGACGGAAGCTCTTCAACGACACAAAGATGCACGCGCCGCTTACATTACTTGCCCAGATTACTTCGGCTCTTTGAACGACTTGACAGCGCTTGCCAAAATTTGCCACGCAGCAAACATTCCTCTCCTCGTCGATGCTGCACACGGAGCACATTTAGAGTTTCTTAACCCAGCATCTAGGGCCATTATGGCCGGAGCGGATTTTGTTGCTCAGTCCGCGCACAAAACTTTACCTGCCTTGACAGGGGCTGCTTGGCTTCACCTAGCAGACACAAAATATGCCGAATCCGCTAGGCTTGCCATGCGAGCATTCGGATCGTCAAGTCCGTCATTTCCGATATTGCTTTCGCTGGACTGCGCACGCGAGTGGTTAGCGGTACATGGACGTCATAAGCTTGCACAATTGTCGGTGCGTGTTATGAACACCAAATCCTTACTAGCGAAACTTGGATTTCATCAGCCATTAGGCGAGACTGACCCGCTGCGCATCGCGTTTACTACACAAAATGATTACGATGTCGGAACATTTTTACGCCGCTGCGGTATCGAACCCGAATATGCGGAGCATGGAAAGGTTATCCTCATTCCAAGCGTTGCAAACGGCACTGAAGACTTTGTCCGGCTCGACGCAGCCTTGCACAATCTGGCAAAACAATTGCCGGATTGTGCAAATTTTGCTCCTCAGTTTTCAAATCACAAACTGCCACGGAGAGCCTTATCACCACGAGAGGCATTTATGGCGTATTCAAAAAGTGTACCGATTATCCACGCTGAAGGAAAAATCTCCGCGCAGAACATAATCCCATGTCCGCCCGCAATACCCATTGTTCTTGCCGGCGAAGAAGTAAACGACGAAGTCATCCTCAATCTCTCACAAAATGGTATTGACAAAATATGCGTTTCAGAATAATTGTATAATAAAACGCCGCTCAAATGACGGCGGGTAATAAAGAAGCATGCAGGCGGGACAACCTTCTGGTCACTCCGTCTACATGCTTCTTTATCTGAGGGCGGCTAATTCTCCGCTCTGCGTGGTTAATATTATACATCAAACGATTGCTGCCCCGGCGGCACCAGTCCCAAATGCCTGTACCCCGCCGGACTGACGCAACGTCCCCTCGGCGTGCGCTGCAGAAAGCCCAGCTGCATCAGGTATGGCTCGTAGACGTCCTCAATGGTCACGGCCTCCTCTCCGATTGCTGCTGCGATTGTTTCCAAACCCACCGGACCACCGTTAAAGCCCTCCACCATACTGCGCAGCAGCATACGGTCAATGTTATCCAGACCCATAGAGTCAATTTCCAAGCGTGTGAGCGCTTTATTAGCGCTCTCGCGGGTGATTTTCCCGTCTCCCATTACCTGTGCGAAGTCACGTGCGCGGCGCAGCAGACGGTTGGCAATACGCGGTGTCCCGCGCGAACGCGACGCAATTTCCATGGCGCCCTCCTGCGTGATTGTTATCTCCAATATCCCCGCCGAGCGCGTGACAATCTGCGCCAATTCCTTGGGAGAATAAAGCTCAAGGCGAAGGATTACGCCGAACCTGTCGCGCAGCGGTGCGGAGAGCTGTCCGGCACGGGTGGTTGCGCCAACAAGCGTAAAGTGCGGCAAATCCAGCCGGATTGAACGCGCGCTTGGTCCCTTGCCAATGATGATATCCAGCGCGCCATCCTCCATAGCAGGGTAGAGGATCTCCTCCACACTGCGTTGCAGGCGGTGGATTTCATCAATAAACAGCACGTCGCCTTCACCAAGGTTGGTCAGCAAAGCGGCCAAATCGCCCTGCTTTTCGATCGCGGGACCGGACGTGACGCGGAAATGCACGCCCAATTCGTTGGCAACGATCCCCGCGAGTGTTGTTTTGCCCAGCCCCGGCGGCCCATATAACAGAACATGGTCGAGCGCTTCACCGCGCTCCTTTGCCGCTTGTATGTAAACCGCCAGATTATCCTTGACCTTGCTTTGGCCAATGTACTCGCCAAACACGCGTGGACGCAGGCTAAGCTCAGTAGGCTCATCCTGCGCGGAGTACTCGGGGGTAATCATTCGGTTCTCAAAGTCGGGTTCCATGAAGACTCCTGCACAAAATTATTATTCGCATTGAATTAGCTATATTTAATAGCTGCCGGATGAGCCGCTTTCTGCATCTCTAATTATTGCTATACCATGATTTCCCATAATAAAGTAACCAACGCTCCTATTTGAATCTAAACCTCGCCGGGCAGCGCCGCATAAATGGCGTCTTGCAGGAACACACAAGGCGTCCGCTTGTTACTCACATCCGCTTCCACTTAACCCCCAGCGGCGTATCCTCAAGCACAATGCCCATTGCCTTCAGTTCGTCACGGATACTGTCTGCTTCAGCCCAGTTTTTGGCAGCACGTGCCGTGCCGCGTGCCGCAACGAGCGCCTCAATTTTGGCAGTTTCATCATCGGTGCCGGTGTCGGCAATGGCTTCCGTATTCTGCAACAAACCAAGCACGCCGCACAGTTCGTCAAAAAGTGCAAGCGCCGCTTTGCACAGCCGCTTGCTTGGTTCCGCGTCCAGCACATTGGTGTTGATATCGCGCACCAACTCAAACAGCGCCGCCAGTGCATCTGCCGTGTTCAGGTCGTCCTCCAGCGCCGCAATAAAGGATGCACGGTGTGCGTCCAATTGTTCCAGCAAATGCAAGTCGCCGTCCTTCTCCAGCAAGGAGGCATTCGTCTTGGCAAAGAGGAGGTTGTCGCGGCAATTTTGCAGACGCTGCAGGGAAGCAATCGCGCTTTCCAGCAATTCCGGTGTGTAATTTATCGGGCTGCGGTAGTGGCTGGAAATCAGGAAAAAGCGGATTGGCGCGTAGCCGTATTTTTTCGCTACCTGACGCACAGTAAAAAAATTCCCCTTAGATTTGCTCATCTTTGCGTTGTTGATGTTGATGTAGCCATTGTGCATCCAGTAGCGTGAAAAAGGCTTGCCGGTGTATGCTTCGCTTTGCGCGATCTCATTTTCGTGGTGCGGAAAGACAAGGTCCTGCCCGCCGCAGTGGATATCAGCTGTTTCGCCCAGATAACGCAACACCATTGCCGAGCACTCAATGTGCCAGCCGGGTCGGCCCTTGCCCCAAGGAGCTTCCCAGTAAGGCTCGCCGGGCTTGGCCGCCTTCCAGAGCGCAAAATCCATAGGCTCACGCTTGATTTCTCCCGCCATAATCCGCGCGCCGGCCACAAGCTCATCAAGCGGCTGATGACTGAGCTTGCCATACTCAGCAAACTTTGCAGGGCTGTAGTAAACGTCACCCTCAGCTTCATAAGCAAAGCCTTTATCAATCAATCCCTGCACAATCTGTATGATCTGTTCAATGTTTTCTGTCGCGCAGGGGTGGACCGTCGCTTCCTGCAAAACCAAGCCCTTCGCGTCAGTCCAATATTCCTTTATATACTCTTCGGCAATGACTGAGACTTCCACGCCTTGCTCGTTAGCACGGCGGATGATTTTGTCGTCAATATCGGTAAAGTTTTGGACGAAGCGCACATCATAGCCACGGTACGCAAGAAAACGGCGCAGCACATCAAATACCACGAGCGGACGTGCATTGCCGATGTGAATGTAGTCATAAACGGTGGGTCCGCAGGCGTAAACGCGCACGGTGCCAGGCTCCTGTGGGACAAAATCCTCTTTGCGGCGGGTAAGCGTGTTGTAAATTTTCATAGATAAAGCTCCTTGCTTGGCTGCTTGTTACTACTTTTTATTATAAGTGATTATACACTCTTTAGCAGGAGAATTCAAGCCGCCTACACAGGGGCGGTGTAGTGGCACTTGGGATATTGGAGGCAACCATAAAACTGTCTGCCAGTTTCTTTTGCTGTGCGCAGTATCAGTGTATTGCCGCAATAAGGACAAATACGGTGCTTTTGAATATTTGCAACGTGCCGGCTATGCGCCTCTCGTTCTTCCGGCGAAAGTTGAGTTTGAGGAAAAAGTTTCTTGTAAATGGTTTCTATCTGCTCTTTTGTGAGCTGTGACACGGTTGGCTCACCGAATGACTTTAATTCAGCGACCTCATTTAGAAGCCAAGGCAACCTGTGTGCACGCATAACAACGTGCTTTTTACTTAATACTTCAATGTCCATTAATTCACAGGAGTCACTAAAGACAATAGCAGAGTAGATTGGGATTTTTGCATAGCGCATAAATTTTTGCAGGGCCTTGATATGTGAAATATTTTGTTTGCATGGATTATAGAACTTCTCTTTACGCTGTCCATATGTTAAAGATTGCGTCCAGTAATAGTGATCTTCGTCGCCGAAAATCCACCCGCTAAAGTTTTTGCTTTCGATAACGAAAATACCCATTGTATGTATCATAATGATGTCAATTTCCGAAAAAAGTCCATTCTCCTTTGGCAAATAGACGTTGAATAACAAGCGTTTATATCCATCAAGCTTTTGCAGTGCCAATCCAATCTGATATTCACCTTCTTCACCAATATCCCACGCGCGGTAAGGGATTTGTGTGCTTAAAAAGTAATCGCTTCTTTCGTACTCGTCTTTGCGCCGGCATTGTTCCAAAAACTGCTCTTGCAGCTGTTGTTGACGTTTTTGCTCTTCTCGTTGTTGAAGTTTTCGCTCTTCTTGTTGCAACTGTTGTCGACGTTTGCGTTTGCGTCGGTGCAATAGCGCGCAAACAACAGCAATAACAAGCAAAGAAAATGCTGCTTGAGCTAATGCAAGAATTATTTCCTCCATATTTCCACCCGCCTAAAAACAACAATACCGGGCGGACGCATCCGTCCGCCCGAATATATTTCTGCTTATTTTTGCCGTTCCTGCTCTAAAATTGCCCGCACTTTAATCGGCAGCCCAAACAGATTGATAAAGCCCGCGCTGTCGTTCTGGTCATAAACCTCGTCCTCGTCAAACGTGGCAAACGCCTCGCTGTAGAGCGAGAATGGGCTTGCCACGCCCGCGTTGAAAATCCCGCCCTTGAAGAGCTTTAGTCTCACGTCGCCGGTGACGGTTTTCTGCGTCGCATCAACAAACGCATCCATCGCCTCACGCAGCGGCGTGAACCACTGCCCAAAGTAGACCAGCTCCGCATAGCGCAGGGCAAGCTGCTCCTTGTAATGCTGTGTATCGCGGTCAAGCGTGATTGTTTCCAACACGTCGTGCGCACGGTAGAGTATAGCCCCGGTCGGATTCTCATAAACGCCGCGCGACTTCATGCCCACAAGGCGGTTTTCTACAAGGTCGTCAATGCCGACGCCGTGCCTGCCGCCAATTGCGTTGAGCTTTTCAATCAGCGCCACGCCGTCAAGCATTTTACCGTTGAGCGCGGTTGGAATGCCTTTCTCAAAGTGGATAGATACATACTCCGCCGCATCAGGAGCTTGTTCCGGCGCAACGCACATCTCTAAAAAACCCGGCGCGGTGTACTGCGGCTCATTGGCGGGGTCCTCTAAATCCAAACCCTCGTGCGAGAGATGCCAGAGGTTTTTATCCTTTGAGTAGTTGGTTTCGCGGTTAATCTTGAGCGGAATGCCGCGCGCCTCGGCGTAAGCGATTTCCTCCTCGCGGCTTTTCAAATCCCAAACACGCCACGGGGCAATGATTTTCATCCCCGGGGCAAACGCCTTGATTGTTAGCTCAAAGCGAACTTGGTCGTTGCCCTTGCCTGTGCAGCCGTGGCAGATTGCGTCCGCGCCTTCTTGCAGAGCGATTTCAACAATGCGCTTGGCGATAATCGGGCGGGCAAAGGATGTGCCCAGCAGGTAATCGCGTTCATAGCGCGCGCCGGCTTTTAATGTTGGGAAAATGTAGTCCTCAACAAAGGTCTTTTTAAGGTCCTCAATGTAGAGCTTGGATGCACCGGTTTGGATGGCCTTCTCCTCAAGGCCGTCCAACTCGGTGCCCTGCCCCACGTCGCCGCTGACGGCGATTACCTCGCAGCCGGGATAATTCTCCTTGAGCCACGGGATGATGATGGAGGTGTCCAGCCCGCCGGAATAGGCGAGCACAACTTTTTTGATGTCGCTCATGTGTGTTCTCCTTAAGCTTTTATAATGAATAGATAGTATAACACAAACCTGCACGCCGCGCAAATTTTTAGGGCAATTTTTTGTAAGAGCGCAGGTCTATAGCAGAAAGCGCTGCAATGCATAAATTTGCGTGAAAAATGGTCCTAAATTGTTTCGAATTCTTCGCCTTTTGCCACGCGCTCCAGTTCTTCAAGATTGCTGCCGGAGAGCACGACCGTGTCGCCCGCCAACATAACCGTTGAACCTTTTGGCGTAACAACCTTACCGTCACGATGAATCATCACCACCAAAATACTCTCCGGTATGTCCGCGTCCATAATTGCTTTGCCCGCCCACGGATGTTTCGCTGTCACTTCAACCTCGGCCAGTCTGCCGGAGCTTTCCTCCGGATAGTCGTTGAACGTTTTAAAAATCGACTGTGTGCTATCAACCATATGAAGCTTGCGCGCAATGTTTGGCAGGAATGTACCCTGCAAAGTAATTGAAAGCAGGCAGACTACAAAAACAATGTTGAACAAAGTGTTTGATATTGGCAGATTATCCGCAAGCAGCAACGTCGAAAACACAATTGACGCCGCGCCGCGCAGCCCGCACCATGAAACCAATACCTGCGTCCGCAACTTAAATTTGAACGGCGTCATAATTGCGGCGGTAGCAATCGGTCTTGCAATGACTATGAGCACAAGCGTGCACAGCAACGCAGCGCCGAGGTGCGTGACCAATTGCTTTGGCGTGCTCAACAAGCCAAGTATAAAGAACAGGCCGATTTGCACAAGCCAGGAAAGCCCGTCAAAAAAGTGCAGTATGCTGCGGCGGTGCGCAAAGTGCCCGTTGCCCAATATGATGCCCATAAGGTAGACGGCCAGATATCCGTTGCCGCCCAAACGCTGGTTAATGGAAAAGCATAAAAACAGCATAGCAAGCACAAAAATGGAGTAAAGACCGTCCATTTCCAGATTAATGCGCTTGAGCAAGAACACTGTGACCAGCGCGATGCCCACGCCTATGATAACTGCAAAGGCAAATTGTTTAACAAAAAACAGCGCAACATCCTTTGGAGAATATTTGATCCCTTGTGCAATTTCATGCAGCAAAAACGTGAGCATGTAGCTCATGGGGTCGTTGCTGCCGCTTTCTATTTCCAAAAGCGAAGCAGCCCCCTCCTTTAAGCTCAGCTTGCGCGAGCGAAGGACGGAGAATACACTTGCCGCATCTGTGCTGGAAACAACTGCGCCCAGCAGCATGGAGTCTATCATGGACCAGCCAAGGATCCAATGCGTAAAAATTCCTGTTATCCCGGCAGTAACCAGCACGCCGACAGTCGATAACAGGATTGATGGTGCAGCGACGCGTTTTGCTTCCTTCAAATTAACGCCAAAGCCGCCATAGAACATAATAACTGTAAGCGCGATTGAGCAAATACTTTCCGTCAAGTGCGCATCTTCAAAGTCAACATGCAGCGGACCATCCACGCCTACAAACATTCCCATTGCTAAGAATAAAAGCAGTACGGGTATGCCAAATTTATAAACCAATTTGCTCGAAAGTATGCTTGCAACAATGAGCACGGAGCCGATAATGATCCATTTTTCCATTAGCGCCGCCCCTTTCCAAAAACCAGAAAACGCCGCGCAAAATGGCACGGCGTCATTACCTGTGAGAATAATTATAACATATTTGCGGGCTTGATGTCAAGTTATGCGGCGCTTCTTTTTTTCGCTCCGTTCGCATATTATTTTCCCGAAAGGAGTTGTTGAATATGGTTGAATATCATGTAGATCTGCCGTATCCAGAACTGAATCTGTCCCGTAACGCCGCTTGGGCAGGGGCTATGCTTGATAATTTTGCGGGCGGAATATCGGAAATGAGCGCGGTAGTAGCATACATCTACAGGAACCTAACGCAAGGCGGAGAGGAAAACGAGTTGGGCAATGCCATGCTGAACATCGGAAAGTGCGAGATGGAACATCTTGAGCGCTTTGGCGACGCGGCACGCCAGCTTGGCGCAGACCCTCGCTGCTGGGCACCGCAATGCGCCGGCTTTGCGTATTGGTCGCCATGTCCACTGAATTATGCAAAAAATCCTGCGGATGCGGTAGTCGCTTCGATTCGCGAGGAGCGCAAAACAATTGAAAAATATACCGGTCAACTTCATGCAATACCTGATAAAGGCTTGCAAATGCTGCTGTCGCGGATTATCTTGGACGAGGAGCTGCATGTGCGTGTGCTGGAAGATCTGCTCACAAGGATAAAATAGAACTTAATACAATTGCACAGTTCACCAGGCACATTGCTATGGGGCTGTGGTTTGTTTGATGAAAAACTCCCAAAAGTCAAGAGATAAATGCGACGGGTTTTACTCTGCCGCATACTTGTATGGTCATGGCATGGCTTCCTTTCTTTTTGGGGTTATTTCTACATAAGAAAAATGCAATCGCTTTTTGCACTTGCATTTAATGCTGGAACTCACCTTGCCCTAGCTTGCGCCGCCAGGGGCAACAGCAATTACTTTTGTGAAAAGAGAAGAAGAAGGAGCTTATCGGGATTAAGAGCAGCGATGAACATTTTCTTTTTGGGACCTATCCTGCCCCAGTCGAC
>JAIRYC010000055.1 GCA_031267965.1 Oscillospiraceae bacterium
GTCGACTGGGGCAGGATAGGTCCCAAAAAGAAAATGTTCATCGCTGCTCTTAATCCCGATAAGCTCCTTCTTCTTCTCTTTTCACAAAAGTAATTGCTGTTGCCCCTGGCGGCGCAAGCGATTTACTTTGATGAGACGTTGTAAGGGCTTACAGACGCTTCAAAAAAATTCGGGCTATCGGGTGCGCGGCCAGACAAAGATAAAACCGATTCCATCAAGTAAGCACTGTAACGGAATCGGTTTTGAATCAGTCGTTATTTTTCTTGAACAAGGTGGCTCTTATCACACCCTTTGGGTCTTTTATGAGCAGGATAACCAGCCATATCACCAAGCCAAGCGCTACGACCGAAAGCCCAAGATAAAAATCATTCAGCATATCAAGCGGCTCTGGCGTGAAATACGCCGCATGAAGCTTTGCATACTCGAAAATCGCGTCCATTAGCCACATCAGAGAAGCGCCCCAGTACATGAAGGCCAAAACACCAAGCTTCATTTTGCTTTGGGGTGCGTTTTTATACCAAATGATGGTACAGATAATCGCTGCAAAAACGGTAGTGAGTAGTGTCATCAATAATCCCCCTAATTTGCCGCAAGACGCTCTTTGCGTTCTTTTTTCTCCATTGTGTTTGTGACAAGCACAATGCCCAGCCAAACAATCGTCACGATAAGCGCCATAGAAACACCTGTCGTTACCATTTCATGCAACATTGCCGTCATGTCCTCCGGGTTGCCCGTTGCGGTCAGAAAAGGGGGCGAAGGTGTCACTTCGCCGTGCCACACATGCTCAAATGCCAATAGGGCGCTGCCGCCCCAGAGCAGATTATTCAACCATTTCAACTTTCGGGCGAACGGGATTTTGACGTTTTGCTCAGCGTTGTGGGGTGCTGAACCGGCTTTTGATACGCGCGATTGCTTTTCTTTTGAGGACGCCACTTTCCTCACAATAGTGGTTACGATTGCTTCCGTTGCGGGTACAAGAAAACATGCCATGATTTTTCCTCCTTAAAAATAAAAACACCACAAGATATGTGACAGCTTCAACTTTCTCAACACCTTCATGGCATTTTTGAGTATTAGGGTGTAGCTATTGCTGCGCTTGTATCTTCATGATACAGTTTTTACTATTATACCTGATTGAGGGTATATCCGTCAAGCCCCCCACGCATAAATGAATTCGTCGGTGAGTTCCAGCATTAAATGCAAGCGCTTTTTGCTCTTGCATTTAATACTGGAATTTACCATGATTAACCTTGACATAACTCATAATTCTTGGTATAATTTTATGATAGTATTGAAAAGAGTCGGAGGAAAAGATGATGTCAGAGCGCGTCCTAATCAATCAAATCCCCGCCCACTTTGGCGAACATGTCAAGGTACAGGGCTTGGTGCGCATAATCCGTGACCAGAAAAAAATGCTCTTCCTCGTGCTTGAGGATATTAGCGGGCAAGTGCAGGTTGCCGTCCACAAGCCTAGCAACCCTGTTGTTGCCGCCGAGCTTGAGCACGTCACCATCGGTTCCGCGCTTACATTTGTCGGTGAAGCCGTGCATAACCCTAATGTCAAGCTGGGGGAAATGGAGATTTCGCCGCTATCCGTCACCGTAGAGAGCCTCGCGCAAGCACCGCAACCCGTTGATGAGAACAGCGGCCTCGAAGCGCGGCTTGATTGGCATTATCTGTGGCTTCGTCATGGCAGAACCCAGCTTATTTATAAAGCCCAAACCGTTTTTGAGCAAGCTCTGCGCGATTTTTGGACGCAGAACCGCTTCCTTGAACTGCACAGCCCCAAAATTGTCCCGGAGGCAAGCGAAGGTGGTGCGGAATTGTTCAAGATAGATTACTTTGAAGGCAGCGCGTATCTGGCGCAGTCACCGCAGTTTTATAAGCAAATGGCGATGGCGGCAGGCTTTGACCGCGTGTTTGAAATCGGTCCGGCCTTCCGTGCCGACCCGTCCTCCACGCGCCGCCACGCAAGCGAGTTTACCTCGCTGGATATGGAAATCAGTTGGGTGGAGAGCCACGAGGAAGTCATGCAGTGGGAGGAGCGCCTGCTTACCCACGCAATTGGCAAAGTGAAGGAAACCCATGGCGATGAGATTCAGGAGCAATACGGCGTTGAGGTCGTGGCGCCAAGTCTTCCGTTCCCGCGCGTAACGTTAAGTGGGGCGCGGAAAATGCTCGCGGAGGTTGGGCATATCATCGGACACAAAGCCGACCTTGACCCGGAGGGCGAGCGCCTTTTGTGCAAGCTTATCAAAGAAAAATATGGCCATGAATTTGTCTTTGTTACGGAGTACCCTGCCGCTGTCCGCGCGTTTTACCACATGCGTTACGATGACAACAAGACCACCAAAAGCTTTGACCTGCTCTGGAAGGGTCAAGAAATCACCACCGGCGCACAGCGTGAGCATCGCTACGAAAAACTCAAAGCGCAAGCGGTGGAAAAGGGCGTCCCGTTGGAAGGCCTGCAGGGCTATCTGGACTTCTTCAAGTATGGTTGCCCACCGCATGGCGGCTGTGGGATTGGCTTGGCGCGAATCCTGGTTAACATCTTCGAGCTTGAGCGCGTTAGCGACGTATCGTTTGCATTCCGTAATAAGTTCCGCGTTGCGCCATGAGCAGGATAATGTGATATCAATGGTGGCAAAAATTGCTTACAAATCAAAAATAACCCCCCCTGACGGCGAAATTCTTGTGCAAACGGGCCTTGGGCAGGGTGTGCTTAAAGTTGATGAGAACGAAATACACCTTGCTTATATCGAAGTTACCAGCGGCAACCGCGTAAGTCTGCTGATTACGCTGCGGGAGGTCGTCATGCGCCGCGTGGGCGACTATTCGCTGGAGATGCGCTTTATCCCTGGCGAGAGCACGCACAGCGAATATATCACTCCGCATGGGTTCTTTGCTATGGATATACATACCCAAAATGTACTTAACACACTAAAAGCAGAGCGCGGCGGCATGCTTGCGCTCTCTTACGAACTTGATTTTGGCTCACACAAAACACAAAATCTCATGCAAATTAGGGTCAAGAACGCGGAGGAGAAATAATGTCATATTTAGTGGATGCAGCGCAAGCCCAACTGCGGGCCGCAGTTAGTACGGCAGCGCAAAAGGCTGTTGAAGCAGGTGTATTCCCCACATTGCCACAGGGCGAATTTCGCATAGAAGTCCCGCAAAACCGGGGCTTTGGTGACTTTTCTGCTAATGCCGCAATGGCTTGGGCAAAGGAACTGCACCAGTCGCCGCGTTCAATAGCACAGACGCTTGCAGAGAAGCTGGACCTGTGCGACACTTACTTTGAAAAAGCTGACTTTGCCGGCGCCGGTTTTCTGAATTTTTATCTGGGAGCGGAATACTATGCCGCCATTTTGCTGGATATCCGCGCAAAAGGCGAGGATTATGGGCGCAGCGATTGGGGGGGCGGGCGCAAAGTCAACGTGGAGTTTGTTTCCGCCAACCCGACCGGCCCCATGCATATGGGCAACGCGCGTGGCGGTGCACTGGGCGATTGCCTTGCCGCCGTGCTGGAGCGTGCAGGCTGTAAGGTTTCCCGTGAGTTTTATGTTAATGATGCGGGCAACCAAATCGCCAAGTTTGCGCTCTCGCTGGATGTTCGCTACCGCCAACTTTTTGAAGGAGATAATGCGCCTGCGCTGCCCGAGGACGCCTATCAGGGTACTGATATCACCGCGCTTGCCAAGGCATATGCCGATGAGCATGATTCCAGCCTGCTTGCGCTGAGCGAGGAAGCGCGCCGCCAAGCTTTGGTTGCGTATGCACTGCCGAAAAATATCTCTGCTATGCAAAACACATTGACTAAATACCGCATTATCTATGACCGCTGGTTTTTTGAGAGCGAACTGCACAACAGCGGACAGGTCAAGGACTTGCTTACGCAGATGGACGAGTTGGATCTGACATACGAACGCGATGGCGCGGTGTGGTACAAAGCGAGTGAGCACGGCGGTGAGAAAGATGAAGTCTTGGTTCGTGCAAACGGCGTACCGACTTACTTCGCCGCGGATATTGCCTATCACCGCGATAAGCTCCTGACACGCGCTTTTGACGAAGCGATTGACATCTGGGGCGCAGATCATCACGGACACGTCGCCCGTATGCAGGGTGCGCTAGATGCGCTGGGTTTGGATGGTGCAAAACGCCTGAAGGTTATCCTCATGCAACTGGTGCGGCTGATGTCCGGCGGCGAGGTTGCCCGCATGAGCAAGCGCACAGGCAATGCCATCACGCTCACGGACCTGTTGGAGGACATCCCCGTGGATGCGGCGCGCTTTATGTTCAACCTCCGTGAGCCGGAAACGCAGATGGAATTCGATTTGGATTTGGCGGTTCAGCAATCCTCGCAAAATCCTGTATATTATTGCCAATACGCGCACGCGCGGGCATGTTCGGTGTTGCGTAAGCTTGCGGAAACAGGCAAGCCCTTACGCCAGTGCAATGCCGATGAACTGGCCCTGCTGACCACGCCGGAAGAGCGTGAATTGATCGCGCACCTTGCGGCACTCACTGGTGAAACCGAAGCCGCAGCGCGCCTTTATGACCCGGCAAAAATCGCGCGTTACTGCATTGAACTTTCTACGTTGTATCACAAATTTTACGCCGCCTGCCGTGTCAATTGTGAGGACGAAAAGCTGAGCGCGGCGCGGCTCTTTCTGTGTGACTGTGTGCGCTCTGTGTTGCACAGCCAGTTGACACTGTTCAAAATCACCGCGCCGGAAGAGATGTAAAAATGACATGGCATTTGGAAAACCAATGAATATTTTGGCAATTGGCGATGTTGTCGGTGCGGCGGGGACGGATTACCTGCGCCGTGTTTTGCCTCGCTTAAAACGAGAATATGCCGTGGATTTTTGCGTCGTCAACGGCGAGAATTCCGCACCAGGCAACGGCGTTACACCTGAAAGTGCGGGAGAATTATTCAGTGTCGGTGCAGACGTCATTACCACCGGCAACCATGTCTACCGCCGCCGTGAAATATATAACTTTTTGGACGAAAATCCCCGAATTTTGCGCCCAGTTAACATACCGGCGCAAAACCCTGGCGTGGGTTGCGTCACGTTGGATTTGGGTGCGGTGCATGTCACCGTAGTGAATTTGCTTGGCATGAACGGCATCGCCTGTAACCAAAGCAATCCGTTCGAGGCGGCGGATGCTGTCCTTCGCAAACCGGATTTAGGCTTCGTCCTGCTGGATATCCATGCCGAAAGCACCGCAGAAAAATGTGCGCTGGGCCACTATCTTGACGGAAAGGTTAGTGCGGTTTTCGGTACGCACACGCATGTGCAGACCGCGGATGCGCAAATTCTACAGCAAGGCACAGGCTATATCACCGATCTTGGCATGTGCGGCGCAAAAAAATCTGTGTTAGGCGTTGAGGTTGATGATGCAATTTCCTTCCTTTCCACTGGAATGCCCACGCGCTTTCACCAGGCGGAGGGCGAGTGCATATTGACAGGCTGCTTGTTTACGCTTGACGGCGCAGGTAAATGTACGCAGATAGAGACCGTTCGTACGTAATTATATGTGGATTAGGGAGCGGAAATGTACGCAAAACGAATCATCCCCTGCCTTGACGTGAAGGATGGCAGAGTTGTCAAAGGTACCTCGTTCGTTGGTCTGCGGGATGCAGGAGATCCGGTGGCGTGTGCCCGGCTCTATGATCAAATGGGCGCGGACGAGTTGGTCCTGCTGGATATCATGGCGAGCCATGAGGGGCGCGGCACCATGCTGGAAATTGTGCGTCAGGTGGCGGAGCAGGTGTTCATACCGTTCACCGTCGGCGGCGGTATCAAGAGCGTCGAGGACTTTACCGTCATGCTCAAGGCTGGCGCGGATAAGGTCGGCGTGAACTCAGCAGCGGTGCGCAATCCTGCGTTAATCGCGGAAGCGGCGAAAAAATTGGGAAGCCAATGCGTCGTCTTGGCGATTGACGCGCGGCGTATCCGCGGCAGCCGTGCAAAGGATACGGGTTACAAACCGGAAACCCTTGCGGATACTCCCGCAGAGTGTTTGTTGAATGCACATTCGCGCTACGAGGTTTACCTCAACGGCGGGCGTGTGCCCACAGGAATTGACGCAGTGCGTTGGGCGGCGTATGGTGTGCAGCTTGGTGCGGGTGAAATCTTGCTGACAAGCATGGACTGTGACGGCCAAAAGGACGGCTACGAGCTTGAACTGACGTGTGTGGTCAGTGACGCAGTCAGCGTGCCGGTGATTGCGTCTGGCGGTGCAGGCGTGCTCCCGCATTTTTATGACGCGTTCACTGCAGGTAAAGCGGACGCGGTGCTGGCAGCGTCGCTGTTTCACTTTGGTGAGTTGAGCGTCGGTCAGGTCAAAGAGTATCTGTGTGGGCGCGGCGTCAATGTGCGTATATAAAAAATGCGCACCCACAATCCGTGAACGCGCAAGCTTTTTTATATCGGCGGTCGCGTTTTGTCTACCACAGATTCCATACCAACAAAATTCTCATTCATATATTGTGCATCCTTAAGCATGTTGTAACCGGCGATTTCATATTGCCCTATAAATGCAATGTTATATTTTGTTATTTTTCTCCGGGGCCAATCAGCAACACTGTAATAAATATCATAATTATCATCGGTGATAACTTTTTATTCCTGCCTCAGGCAAAATATAGAAATATGTTGGTGCTTCCCACAGTCGGTTTAACAACCTGATTCCAGTGTGTCAAATCATACTTTATTATGGAGGATTGGCTGTCTGCTTTAATCGCGTCCGCTACTTTTTTGCGTCTTTCTTTTCTTCATCGTTTTTAAACCGATAATACTTTGTCGGTAATCGGAAGCAGTCGGGATCCCCCACTCCAATAATTAAGGCCGAGCGTTTCGGCAAGATTGATCTGCTCGCTTTGCCCTCGAATGTACGTGTATTTATCGTCGCAGCCTTTGCCGCACCATCTTGTCTCTGTCCTTTCGAATGTAAAACCCGTGCTTTAAACAGCAGTTTAACCGGTTCAGCCTTGCGCTCTGTGACTTCCCCATTCGCGCCGGCGTAAACTATTTTTATGACCTTGCGTTCAATAATCGCCTGCTTCAGCAGGTCAAAACGCGCTTTATCAAACTGCGGGTTGCGCCAGCTTGAAAAGTCCACTTCAAGCCAGTCCACGCTTTGTTTGCCGAAAATAGCCCGTCGCTTTGCAAGGGCGAAGTCAGCCTCGGTCAATTTCGTTTTTGACAGGCTTTATCAGGCGAGGAGAATTTGTTCCTGCTCCTCGCTTGTGACGGCCGCCTTATTAGGGATATAGCCGTCCATAAGCGAAACACCGCCGCCGTTGCCTTTTGTTGTATAAATGGAATGCCCGCCGCCGACAGAGTGTCAATGTCGCGCACAATAGTCCTCGGCGAAACTTCAAACCGCTCGGCGAGTTCCCTTGTCGTGACGATTTTCTTGTCAAGCAGGATGTATATTATCCCGAATAACCGCTGAATCTGATAGCTTTGCATACGCCGCATACGCCACCTCCGAACAAAACAATTATACCAAATAAATATGACAACGGCAAATCATATTTGAAAAATAAAAACAGCCCGTGCCGTCAATGACACGAGCCGTTCCTTCTTTATGTCCTATTGGGTTCCTGTATGGAATATTCTTGAGAAAACCTGCAATCTGGTTCTGGCTCGTCCGAAGTACGTTAAGGCTATCAAAGGGAAGAAAACCGATAAACGTGACGCAAAGTGAATTGCCGATATTTTCAAGCACGACCTCATCAACGGCAGCTTTATCCCGCCACCTGAAATACGGCAATTACGGGATTTGATGCGCTATCGTTTTAAACCGACCAGTTATACCACCAGCGAAAAGAACCGCACTCAAAACTGTTTGACTGTTTCCAATATTAAATTGGATGATGTTTTCTCAGATGTTTTTGGTAAAGCCGCTTCTTCAATTACTTCGCGTTTACTTAAAAGCGAC
>JAIRYC010000059.1 GCA_031267965.1 Oscillospiraceae bacterium
ATAGCGCTTTTTCTTCGCATACTTGTATGGTCATGGCACAACTTCCTTTCACTTTATAAAAAATTTACAAATGAAAAATGCGGCAGGGTAAAACCTGTCGCATTTATTATAAGAACTTGCCGTTTTAACAGCGAATCAGTATAACATCTTGCAATTCTTGTCAAAATACGCTATGATATTAGGATATAACCAATATGCTTGAAGGGGAATTCCTATGCCTAAACATGTTGCCACGCCCGAAATGGATGCCCAAGACCGCTTTTTGGCCAAATTTCCGGTGTTCAAAGCCTTTACCGACAAACATCCGGAGATCTACAAGCTCATCAAGTTTTTCGTTGCCGGCGGTATCTCCAACGTACCGGAAATTCTAGTCTATCTACTGTTTCTCAATGTGGTCTTTGTCTCACTTAAGGGCACGCCGCTGCCGGATATTGGTTTTTTTGCATTCGTTTCACGCTTCGTTACCTTTAAAGATGGCATAGCGGACATGTACGCCTATATGATTTCCACTGCCGTGGGGTATACTGTGGCATTCATTCTCAACCGCAAAATCAGCTTTAAGGCGGACGCCAATATTGCGCTGAGCACATTCCTCTATGTCCTTATGGTGATTTTCACCATTGGCGCAAACGGCATCATTGGTCCGGCAATCACCGCCGCCGTAGGCAAGCTTGGAATGCCCGCCGTTCTAACGCAGATTATTGGCAAATTCCTGGCTATGGCCGTACCCGGCTTGTGGACATACCCGCTCAATCGCTTCATAATCCACCGCCACAAAAAGCCGGAGAAAGCTTGGGCTGACGGCGAATATGTTGATTCATAATGAATGAAGTCATGCAAGCAAAAACTAATCATTTTGTTGGATTTGCCGCGCACGTGGTTGACAGCGCGCGGCAATTTTATTATAATAGCTGTAACAATGGGGAGGTCTCCCAATGAGCCGCTACACACGTGAAGACATTTTAGCCTTTGTCCGCGAGGGCGGAGTGCGATTTGTCCGTCTGCAATTCACAGATATTCTTGGCATGCCCAAAAACGTCGCGATCCCTGCGGTGCAGCTGCCGCATGTGCTGGATAATGGCTGCATGTTCGACGGCTCCTCCATTGAGGGCTTTGTGCGCATAGAGGAATCCGATATGGTTTTGCGCCCAGATTTGGATACCTTCCTCATCTATCCGTGGCGCAGCCGCGGCGGAGAGCAAGTCGCGCGGCTTATCTGCAACGTAACCACTATTGACGGTCAGCCTTTTGCGGGCGACCCGCGCTATGTCCTCAAGCAGGCGTGTGACGAAGCGGCGGCGCTTGGGTTGACACTTGAAGTCGGACCTGAGCTGGAGTTTTTCCTGTTTCATGTGGACGACAATGGGCACCCGACGGTATCCAGCCATGACACCGGCGGTTATTTTGATCTTGGCCCCGTTGACCGCGGCGAGGACTGCCGCCGGGATATCTGCTACACGCTGGAAGACATGGGCTTTGCCGTAGAGGGCAGCCACCATGAGGTCGCTCCTGCGCAGCACGAGATTGACTTCCGCCACGGTGAGGCGTTGCAAACGGCGGATAATGTGGAAACCTTCAAGCTTGTGGTCAAAAGCGTGGCACAGCAGCACGGCCTGCACGCAACCTTTATGCCCAAGCCGGTGTATGATGTTTCCGGCTCGGGCATGCATATTAACCTGTCGCTCTCAAAGGACGGCATTAACGTTTTTGCCGACGAGGAGGGCAATCTTGGGCTTTCCCGCGAGGCATATTCCTTCATGGCAGGTCTGCTCGAACATATTGCCCCCATGACGCTGCTGCTGAATCCGCTTGTTAACAGCTATAAGCGCCTTGCCGGCGGCTATGAAGCACCGGTGCACATTGCTTGGAGTGCGGGCAACCGCTCGCCGCTGATACGCATACCCAACACCGCGAAGCACGGCGGTCGGCGCATAGAGCTGCGCTCACCTGACCCCGCGTGCAACCCATATTTAGCCTTTGCCGCCTGCCTGCGGGCCGGGCTGGACGGTATGCGGCGTCAATTGCCTGCTCCGCCGCCCGTGAACGAGAACATCTTTGCAATCGGTCACAGCCGCCGCAAGGAGGAGGGCATTGCCAGTCTGCCGCGCTCGCTGGAAGAGGCCATGCGCCTGTATGCCGGCAGCGGCTTTTTGCGTGACGTGCTGGGCGAGCATGTGTTCACCAAGTACCTTGCCGCTAAAAAAGAGGAGTGGCGCGGGTATTCTTCGCGCGTCAGCCAGTGGGAACTGGAGCAGTATTTGGGGAGGTATTGAGGAGAATGTGTTATGGAATTTAAATTAGGTACAAATCTAGATATTCTTCCTTTTTCCATTGATTTTAATTACCAAGAAATTAAAAATTGGTTGTCAACCCAATTAGATGACTATCGTGGAATTTTAGTTACGGATCAATCTGTAGCAGAAGTAAAAAGAATGCGTGCAGATTTGAGCGCATTGCGTACACGCTTGGATTCAGAGCGTAAAAAAATAAAAGCCGCCTGTATGTTACCGTACAAATCGGTCGAAACAAAAATAAAAGACTTACGAAGTATGATTGGTGAAGTAATAGGTACAATTGACGATCGTATTTCAGCAGTAGAAGAAAATCGTAAAAAAGGAATATATGAAAAATTATATCACCATTGGAATTCGTTACAGTTTGTAGAGCCAAATATTATTAGTTTCGAACAGATATTTAATCAACGTTGGCTTAATAAAACATATGGGCTATCGGTTGCAATATCAGATATATCTGAAACGGTAAAGAAAATTAATGCGGATATATCTATAATAAAATCTTTAGCATCTCCTTTTGAACAACGATTATTGCAAGTTTATCAACGCGATATGAATTTGTACGAAGTTATGGAATATAG
The DNA here is from genome assembly GCA_031267965.1 of Oscillospiraceae bacterium. Classification (GTDB taxonomy): domain Bacteria; phylum Bacillota; class Clostridia; order Oscillospirales; family Acutalibacteraceae; genus WRKY01. The sequence goes on from JAIRYC010000059.1 coordinate 2,876, forward strand.
TGGGCGGTTAGAGGAACCTGTTATCTACCAAAATGATACAGTACAAAATTTTACTGCAATACAACAAAATGAAAATAATATGCAGGCTTTTGCAGAAGCAGATGAAACAATAATTTTAGAGATTACATTAAAATCAAGCCAAAAATCAGCATTAGGCAAATATTTTCGCCAAAACAATATTATGTATCGGTTATACGAAAAATAGATAATGGAGGCACACCATGCCGTTGCGTTCCAAACGCGCGCCAGCTAAAGGTTGGTATGCGGTTCCTGTTTTGTTGCTGATTACGGCAATAGCGCTCCCTTCTTTCTTTTGGGTGCGTGTTTTTAGTTTTACAAAAAATGCCGGGCAAGAGTTTACGCTCGGGACGCCGTCACAAACAGCAACAGTCGTCATTGATAAGCCGGGGCGCTATGAACTATATGTTCTGAACGGCGTGCCCATTGAGAATGAGAAATTGACGATTTTCTCCGATGCCGATGGCAATATGCTCCCCATGCGCACGGATAAAAATTTTACGTTTCAGTTGCAAGGGCGTTCCGGAGAGATGCTGTGGATTTTGGAATTCCCACACAAGGGTGAATGGACGGTCACAAATCCCGCAATTAAATCCTATGCGGAAAATGGTGAAGCCCCAATGCGTAGCTATCTCCTTAACACAACATCTTTACCGAGATCTCTATGATCTTTATGTTGGCAACCTTGTTTCCTATTTGGGTGGTTCGTTTTGTGGCCTTATGGCAATTGCCGCGTTCGTTGTTCTTGCCATACTCCGTCGGTGCGAACAAAAAGCATCTGCAACTACAACATAATTGAAGGAGAAATATCCATGCCGCGCGACTACATTCTTGCCCTCGACCAGGGCACAACCAGCTCTCGCGCAATCGTGTTTTCCAAAGAGGGCAAGATTGTTGCCAAAAGCCAAAAGGAATTCCCGCAAATTTATCCCAAGCCCGGCTGGGTGGAGCACGACCCCATCGAAATCCTTGACAGCCAACTTGCCGCCCTGCGCGGCGTGTTTGTCGACGGCAAGGTGCACCCGGGTCAAATTGCCACAATCGGCGTAACCAATCAGCGCGAAACCACCATCCTTTGGGATAAGCGCACGGGCCGCCCAGTCTATAACGCGATCGTCTGGCAGTGCCGCCGCACGGCAAAAATGTGCGAGGAGCTTAAAGCGCACGGGCACGAGGAAATCATACGCACAAAAACCGGACTGCTGATTGACGCATACTTCTCCGGTACAAAAATACGCTGGGTACTGGATAATGTCCCACAGGCACGCCGCCTTGCCGAGAATGGCAATCTGCTTTTCGGCACCGTGGAAACCTGGCTCATCTGGAACCTGACCGGCGGCGAACATGTTACAGACTACTCAAACGCTTCGCGGACCATGCTGTTTGATGTGGATAAACTCCGCTGGGATGAGGAGCTTTGCGGTATTTTGGGCGTACCCATGAGCACGCTGCCTGAGCCTGCGCCGTCCAGCAAGGTTTACGGTACGTTCAAGACGGGTGTGCTGGGTCTTGACGCGCTGGCAGGAGTGCCAATCTCCGGCGCAATTGGCGACCAGCCGGGCGCGCTTTTTGGTCAGGGCTGCTTCACCCCCGGCGAGGCGAAGAATACATACGGCACGGGCTGCTTTTTACTGATGCACACGGGTAGGGAGCGCGTACACTCACAAAATCAACTGCTGACGGGCGTTGCGTGGGGTTTGGGCGGCGACGTTGAATACGCCATTGAGGGCAGCGCCTTTAACGGTGGCGCAACCATTCAGTGGCTGCGTGACGAGGTGCGGTTGATTGCTTCCGCACCTGAATGCGATACCCTTGCGGAGAGCGTCCCCAACGCAAACGGCGCCTACTGTGTCCCGGCGTTTACGGGACTTGGCGCGCCTTATTGGGATATGTATGCCCGAGGCGCCATTGTTGGGCTTACGCGCGGTGTAAACAAAGCTCATATTGCGCGCGCGGTGCTGGAGGGCATTGCGTTCCAGGTCAAGGATTTGCTGGAGGCCATGCAGGCGGACAGCGGCATTGCGCTCAAGGAGCTGCGTGTAGACGGAGGCGCTTCGGTCAGCAACATCATGATGCAAATTCAGGCGGACCTCCTCAATTGCAGGGTCAACCGCCCGGCGATGGTGGAAACCACGGCTTGGGGCGCGGCGTGCATGGCAGGCCTAGCGGTTGGCGTGTGGCATAACCGTGACGCGCTGCTGGAGCTGCGCGAGGTCAAACGAATATTTGAACCGAGGATTTTGGAAAGCGAGCGGGTGCGGCAGTACGCAGGCTGGAAGAAAGCGGTTGAGCGCGCGAAGGGCTGGGAAGAGGCGTAATGGGGACTGACACCAATGAAATCCTGCGCCAAATGCACAGCGGGGAAGTCTATGACCCAATGGATAAAAAGCTGATGCGGCGGCAATTGCGCTGTCAGGATAAGCTGCGCCGTTTCAATAAAACGCATTGCACGTCGTTGGGCTTGAACATACGCTCACGCATGCTCAAGCAGATGTTTGCCGAAGTGGGCAAGAATTGCTACGTTGAACCGCCACTCTATGCCAATTGGGGTGGCAGGCACGTGCACTTTGGAGATTCCGTCTACGCCAACTACGGTTTAACCCTAGTAGACGACACGCATATTTACATTGGCAGCCGTACGCTCATCGGGCCAAATGTGACGATTGTTGCGGGAACTCATCCCATAGAACCTAAGCTGCGCGAAAAGGGCTTGTCATATAATTTACCTGTGCACATTGGCAAAAATGCGTGGATTGGCGGCGGTGCGGTGATTCTCCCGGGAGTAACGGTGGGCGATAACAGCGTGATTGGCGCGGGCAGCGTGGTGACGAAGGATATCCCGCCCAATGTTGTTGCCGTGGGGAATCCATGCCGTGTTTTGCGGGAGATTGCGGAGAAAGGGGAGGGATGAATTGTGATTGCTTTGTTTGAGGTGACGTGTGGGAGAATTTCCGCAAAGAAAACCAAATCGGCTGGCGAATTGTGATTATAGCTCAAACGGCGTCTATTTTATTACTATTTGTGCCAAAAACCGTTTGGAGTTTTTCGGTAAAGTTGAGAATGGACAATCTATACTGAACAATTACGGAAAAAATCGTTCTTCAAGAGTTGCGCACGTCGTGTGAAATCCGTGAAGAATGCCGCGTTGATTGTTTTGTAATAATGCCGGATCACTTACACTTTATTCTATCTTTGCAGCACCCCGCAGGAGCAGATAGCAATCCGCCTGCGGTATCCGACAATCCGCCCGCAACAGCAAGCATTACACCTGCAACACCCAAAAGCCATTCCATTTCATCATTTGTGCGCGGATTAAAGGGCGCCGTAACCCGTATTTTTGTTTTTTTCTTTGTGGCAACCTTCCTTCCATGACCACATCGTACGCAGCAGAGAGGAGTATGTGAGCCTTGTGAAATATGTTGAAAATAATCCCGCAAGGTGGAAAGCAGATTGCTTCTATAAAGAGCGAATGCAATCATCATGATTGCAAGAGGATTTAGATTTTATACAGGATGATCGCCGTAATAAACATAAAAAATTATTTTCTATACGGGACGGTCGCCATCGTCCCCTACGCACATAGATCATACAAAAGGAGAAATTACCTATGAGTTACTTCGAATCCCGTTACGCCCTTGATTTCCGCCCCGCTGCGCCTGCAGAACGCACGGCCATTTTTGGCAAGGTGCGTGTGAGCGCCATCACCAGCCGCCTTGTGCGCGTGGAGTATTCCAAAAACGGTGCGTTTACGGACGAGGCGACACAGGTCGTCTGGAACCGTGATGGCGCACAATTTACAGCGCACAGCGCGCCGCTAAGCATCCAAAAGCAGGGCAACCAAATCATTGCCGAAACAGAGCACGCCGTGTTTGCCTTCCGCGCAAAGAACGGTAAGCTAATTCGCGTAAAGTTCAAGAGCAGCGGCCGCACGGCGGACGACCCGCACGAGGGCAACCTGCGCGGTACCTGCCGCACGCTGGACCAAACGATTGGCGCGGTCAAACTGGGTGAGGGCATCATCTCACGCGAAGGCTTGGCGCTGTTGGACGATTCCGCGTCGCTGTTGGTGGATGCCGGTTCGCACATTACGCCGCGCAAAAACAATGGCACGGATAACTACTACTTTGCCTACGGGCACGATTACCGCAGCTGTCTGCGCGATTTTTACGCGCTCACCGGGCAGGTGCCATTTATTCCGCGCTGGGCAATGGGTAACTGGTGGAGCCGTTATAAGGCGTACACGCAGGAGGAATACCTTGCGCTTATGGCACGCTTTGATAAGGAGCAAATCCCCATAACCGTCGCCACGATCGACATGGATTGGCACTGGGTCGACCTTAGCCGCTTTGCGGACGATCAGACCGTCATCACTGACCCGCGACGCAAAAAAAGCATAACGCGCCTGTTCCAAAGCCTTGGCTGGACGGGCTACAGTTGGAACACCGACCTTTTCCCGGATTGGAAAGACTTTTTGCGCACGCTGCAAGCGCAGGGGCGCAAGGTTACGGTAAACCTGCACCCGGCGGATGGCATACGTTCCTTTGAGGATCAATACCAGGATATGGCGCACGCAATGGGTATTGACCCGGCAAGCGGCGAACAGGTCCGCTTTGACATAACCGACCCCAAGTTTGTGGAGAATTATTTCCGCATTTTGCACCATCCACTGGAGGACGCCGGCGTTGACTTCTGGTGGATTGACTGGCAGCAGGGCGAAAAGACCAAAGTCCCCGGGCTTGACCCGCTGTGGGCGCTGAATCACTACCATTATCTGGACAGCAAACGTATTCTTGTAGGGGACGATGGTAATCGTCCCACTGACGAAAATAACCGCCCTATAGACAGCGACGACGGATTATCTGAAACAACGGGACGATGCCGGTCGTCCCATACAGGTGCGGGAGCATTACAAGCGCTGCGCCGTCCGTTAATCCTGAGCCGCTACGCCGGCCCCGGCAGCCATCGCTATCCGCTGGGATTTAGCGGCGACAACATGATATCCTGGGCGTGCCTGCGTTTCCAGCCGTATTTTACCGCAAACGCGGCAAACATTGGCTACACTTGGTGGAGCCACGATATCGGCGGTCATCACCAGGGTATTAAGGACGACGAGCTTTACCTGCGCTGGGTGCAGTTCGGCGTATTCAACCCTATCATGCGCCTGCACTCCACCAGCAATGAGTTTATGGGCAAGGAGCCGTGGAAGTACCGCGACGACGTCTGTGCCCGCACCATAGAGTTGTTGCGTCTGCGCCACCGCCTTGTGCCGTACATTTACACCGAAAACCGCCGTTCGCACACAGACGGCATTGCCATTTGTGAGCCGCTCTATTACCGCCACCCGGAGGAGGAATCGGCGTACCACCACGGCAACGAGTACTACTTTGGCGCGCAGCTGCTTTGTGCCCCGGTGACGGAGCGCGTTGACGAAAAGACAAACCTTGCGGAGGTCAAGCTGTGGCTGCCGGAGGGCCGCTGGACAGATCTTTTCAGCGGGAGGATTTATAACGGAAATCGTGAGATAACGGTTTGCCGTGGATTGGAAAGCATACCGGTGTTTGCAAAGTCCGGCGCGATTATTCCACTGAGCATTGACGGCAAAACCACCGACTGGCGCAGTCCCGCCGGAATGGAGCTTTGGATTTGGCGCGGCAACGGCAGCTATACGCTCTATGAGGACGACGGCGAGAGCATGGCGTACCAAAACGGCGAATATGCCGAAACGGATTTTGTTGTTTCAGAGGGAAGCGACACGCTTAAATTCAGCATTGCGCCAAAGGAAAATCCAGCGTGTGGGACGTCCGCAGTGTGGCTGCCCCAAAAACGTCTGTACCGTCTGTCTTTCCGGGATGTTACCGACGCGCGGGAAATCAGCGTAACGGTTAACGGCGATGTGCGGGCATTTACGCGCGTGCCGGGTGACACGCTAATGCTGGATATTGCGGATATCCACCCAAGCGACCATATAGAGGCTGTGTTGAAAGGCGTTTCGACCCTTAAAAATGTGCCGACGCGCGAAGCGCTCATTGAGCTGGTAAGCAAATTTCAATGTGAGGTGAACACGAAGAAAATCACGTGGGATAAGTTTGTGCAGAACCCCGTTGGTGAAATTCCAGGGAGCGAGAGGTACCAAGCAGCGATTAGAGAGATTTTGGAACTGGCATGATTCCGTACACGGGTAGGGCAAAAGCTTCACCCATGATTTTCAAGTTGTAAAATTAAAATATAGAAGTTTATGAGGCGTTGAGTCATGAATCTTGATGAAATGAAGCTGAAAATCTATCCTTGGATAAAAGTGACGCTCGGAAACGCCCCGGACGGGCAATCAAAGGAATATCACGCGGACCTGTTGATGAAGCCTTTCCTTGCGGACTTGGTTATCATGTTTGCGGTCGATATGGGCAACCGCTTTGAGCTTTTGCAACAGAGCCATTTGCCGGAAGGAATGACGCTTGATGCGCTTTACGACATAGCGGTGCAAAACCTTGCGGACAATGTGAAATTTGAACTAACGCCCACTAGTTACGGCGGATATGGTATTTTGGCGGACGGCGACCATGAAGCAGGCGCGTTGTGCTTGTCCTATATTTGGGAGTTTTGCGCGGATAAAATCGGCGAGGACGTTGTTGTGGCAGTGCCCAGCAAAGATATGGTTTTAATGGTGGGAGAATCGCAACCGGAAGAATTAGCCCAAATGAAAGCATTGGCCAGCAAAATTATTGAAGGCGGCGAGCGGATGCTGACCCGGAATTTATTCCTTTACAGCAAATCGGAAAAACGATTTTCTGTTTATGAATCGTAATTTGCTTATCATGAAACAAAAAGCATTCTCGAGTATTTAGATGAATATCAGAGAAAATATCCCATAACATTAAAATAACTTTGCAAAGCCCTTGACAGGCGCACCGGGTTTGTGTTAAACTACACAGGCATTCAAAAAATCGGAGGGAAAACCATGTCTACCTACATGCCAAAGGCAGCGGACATTACCCGGAAATGGTATGTCATCGACGCCGCGGGCAAGCCCCTTGGGCGCGTTGCGGTGCAGGCGGCAATTCTGCTGCGCGGCAAGCATAAGCCCACCTTTGCGCCCCATGCCGACTGCGGCGACTGCGTTGTTATCATCAATGCCGCCGAAGTTGCGCTAACCGGCAAAAAGCTGGAGCAGAAGACCTATTACCACCACAGCGGCTATATCGGCCATCTTAAAGAAATCAAGTACGGCAAAATCATGAAGGAGCGCCCCGAGTTTGCCATGGCGCTTGCGGTCAAACGCATGCTGCCGGCTAACACCATTGGGCGTAACAGCATGACGCGCCTTCGCATTTATCGCGGCACAGAGCACGAGCAAGCCGCACAAACGCCCGAAGTTTGGGCTATCGACAGGTAAGGAGGACTGAGCAATGTTTGACAGCAATCCGTATTTTTACGGCACAGGCCGCCGCAAAAAAAGCGTGGCGCGTGTGCGCGTTTATCCCGGCACGGGCAACATAACGATTAATGACCGCGGAATTGACGATTATTTTGGGCTTGAGACCCTCAAACTCATTGTCCGCCAGCCCTTGGTACTGACTGACACTCGTGAAAGATTCGATATCGTCTGCCGTGTATCCGGCGGCGGCGTAACTGGTCAAGCGGGCGCGATTCGTCATGGCTTGAGCCGTGCGTTGTTGCTTTATGATGCAGACCTGCGTCCCACGTTGAAGCAGGCGGGCTTCCTGACACGCGACCCGCGCATGAAGGAGCGCAAGAAGTATGGCTTGAAGGCTGCACGCAGGGCGCCGCAGTTCAGCAAGCGCTAAGGGCATCCGTTTGCCGCCTCACGAACCTTGGCTTATGAGGCGGTTTTTGTGGTACATTTGTGCATAGATTGTGAAGAAAGCGTAAATTTCTTCGCACATATTGATAAAAGCCCAATGACCGGTGTATAATCATAAATATACACATTTCGTTATCATTGTTTGGTATGCTTGGCATACTATAACAGTGAGAAAAAGTTATAGGGAAATCGTGTATATTTCTATTGATGAATAAAGCAGGATCGAATCATCTGAAAACAACGCCTGTTTGGATTTTTGCTTTATTAAGATACCGGAACTGTTCTTCAATCGTTTTCCTATCAACGACATCTGGCTGCCAAAGCAAGCAAAACGCACTTAGGTATCGCATAACTTACTCATGCAGTGTATCTAAAAGCTCTCCTTTTACAGAGTATGAACCATTTTTTCGTTGCAATTAACCGGGTTGGCTTCTGTCTTTTCTTTTTCTGCATTCCTTGTCATGGCATGTCACAAAGGTTTTCTGAAGTTTCTTTATCAACTACAATTTTCTCCGCCTTTTTCGTATATTTATCCAAGTGATCTGTATAATGTATTCCCATCTCCACGGTCTTTTCTCGCCGTCTGTGAGCATATTACTTGACAATCAGCCCAAAATCTGCTATACTACTCCCATTGTGCCAAACCAAAGACAGCAGGTGCGCCAGCAACGCTTAAATATCCTGCCGAGGAAAGCGGCTTTGCAGGGCGTTATATGCGCTCAAATGCTAGGTTTCAGTCTCTCCTCCATTTGGACGGAGGGATTTTGTTTTGCACAAAAGCTTAATTTAAAGGAGGTGAAACCATGCCAAGTGCAAGTGTTTTAGAGCAGAAAAAGCAAGCCGTCATTGATTTAGCCCAATCGCTCAGCAGCACTGTTGCGGGCGTGCTGGTAGATTACCGCGGCATTACCGTGGAGGATGACACCAAGCTGCGCCGTGAACTGCGCGCTGCCGGCGTCAAGTACAGCGTCGTGAAGAACACGCTGCTTCGCCGTGCTACTGCCGAAACCGGTCTGACTGAGCTTGATGCCCACCTGACGGGCACAACCGCTCTTGCGGTATCTCCGGAGGACCACACCGCCGCCGCGCGTATCCTGCACAATTTTGCGGATAAGCACAAGACCTTCACAATTAAGGGCGGGTTTTTGGACGGCAAAGCGATCAACGTCGAAACAGTCGAGAGCCTTGCCAAATTGCCCACCCGTGAGGTCCTGCTCGCGACAGTCTGCAATGCTTTCCAAGCGCCGATTGCGGCGTTTGCCCGCGTCATTCAGGCAGTTGTGGATAAAGGCGGTGAGCCTGTCGTCGAGATCCCCGCAGAAAACGCGGTCGTAGAAGCTCCTCTCGAAGCTACAGCTGAAGAAGCTCCCATGGAAACACCGGCGGAATGAGCCGAAACCACGCTGGAGAGACGAAAAAAAATTGAACACATGTTATTTAACATAGGAGGAAAATCCAATGGCAACCGAAAACGCAAAAATTGCCGGCATTCTGGAAACCCTCAAGGGTTTGACAGTGCTGGAATTGTCCGAGCTTGTCCACGCAGTTGAGGATGAGTTTGGCGTATCCGCCGCAGCCGCAGTCGCGGTCGCAGGTCCCGCAGTCGCCGCCGCAGCCGAAGAAGAGAAGACTGAGTTTGACGTCGTCCTGACCGACGCGGGCGCAAGCAAGGCGAAGCTTATCATCGCAATCAAAGGCGCGCTGGGCGTTGGCCTTGCCGATGCAAAAGCGCTGGTTGAGGCTGTGCCAAAGACCATTAAAGAAGCTGCTTCCAAAGAAGCTGCCGAAGAGCTTAAAGCAAAGCTGGAAGAAATCGGCGCAAAGGTCGAAATCAAATAAGTTGCATAAGCTTACACAAGAGGGTGTGGTTTGCCGCACTCTCTTTGTCATTGAAATATCCAAATATATACATGGCGAGTGATTTTTGTTGGCAAAATGCGCGTTTTCCAAACATGAACAGAATATTTTGTAACTATTTCGAAGCTTTATTTTCTATTACGGAAAAATAAAGGCGCACCAATATGATATACTTGTGTCATTGATGTAACGCTTGTTACTGATTATAAAAAGGAGGGGTTTCCCCATGTTAGAAGCTGTACAAAATTTAGTAAGCGCTATTGTCGAATGGTTCCAAAAGACATTTGGCGGCGATGCCGCTATCGTGAGCGCAATTGAAGGCATCATCCAAGAGATTATTGAGTTTTATGTTAAGAAGTAATTGTTAACAACAAAAGACGGAGTCGTTAACGCGACTCCGTCTTTTGTTTGTATACAGTGTGGCCGACGCTTGGCCGTGCGGATTTTGATGTGCGCAAAGAAGTTGTGCTGTGCCTGTGAACTGACGGGCCTGGCTGTGCCGTGTGAGATTTCGATACCGAATCATGACGACTAGTCGACTTCGCGGTTCCGGCTCTTTTGTGAGGGGCAATTTTTTGTTTGCTTGGCTTTGGGGCAGCCTTTTGGGGTTTGTGCAGTTCTGGATTGTATTTATGGAGTATGATGCTGCCGCCAATGGTTTGCACAAGCTCCGCGCCTGTGCCGGCGGCAAGTGCCTCCGCTGCCTCGCGGACAGTGACAGGCAATGTTTTGAGCAAGCACTTGACCTTCATCAGCTCACGTGTATGAAAGCCCTCAAGTACTTGGGCGCACACGGCGTCCGTTACGCCCTCCTTGCCGATTTGGTAGAGCGCAGGCAGTGCGTTCGCCTGTGCTTTTAGCGCGGCACGGGTTTTGGTATTCATTTTATGCACCATGTGCGAGAGAGGCAGCGCACAAAAAGTCATAAAAACTTCGCGCTTGTCCCCCGCATCCTTTCTTTGCTTTATTTTTCACGCCAACATTCTTCTATAATTAACAATAGATCTTTTGCATATTGTGTAGTGAACAGTCCTTGGATTTTTTACTTTTTGCCTGCGTTCTTTGCTTTTCGCATTTCCTTTGCGTGTATCCACATCAAGAGATGCAGCGCAGTTAGTGCCTTGCCGCGGTGACTGATCGCGTCCTTTTCCTCGGGGGTGAGCTCCGACATATGCTGGTCGCCCTTGCCGTCCGGCAAAAAGACCGGGTCGTAGCCGAAGCCGCCTTCTCCTTTTGGGCTGTGGGCAATAAGACCTTCGCAGCAGCCCTCTGCAATCAACTCCGTGCCGTCCGGATAGACACAAACCGCTGCACAAACAAAACGGGCTGTGCGCTCCTCAGACTGAACATCCTTCAGATTTTTTAGCAAAAGCGCCATGTTGCCACTGTCGTTGCCGTGTTCACCGGCATAGCGGGCAGAATACACACCGGGTGCGCCGTCCAGCGCGTCAACAAGTAGTCCGGAATCGTCCGCGACGCAGGGCAGATGGGTGACTAAACAAGCGCTGCGCGCCTTGAGCAGAGCGTTGCCCACAAAGCTGTCCTCTGCTTCGTCAACTTCCGGCAGGGTGATATCAAGATCGGCCGGGGTTACTGCTTGCATGCCGTGATGTGATAAAACGCGTGTAAGCTCCGCCTGCTTTTTTGTGTTATGCGTTGCGACAAAAACATGCCGATGCGGATACGCCCGTAAAATCTGCAAGATGTTGCCAGTGCCTGGCGCGCCAATTTCCTTTGCGATTTTGATGAGTGTGACGCCATGAAGGCGCAGCTTGAACGCCAGTGTCTTTTGATCTTCCGAATAAAGCTTTTTGTTACCCTCAATGAACTGCCTGCCGCAGTCCTTGCATTTGTGCCGCTGTTTGTTCAGCACAATGCCGGATTTTACAACTTGCCCGGAACCACAGTACTTACACGTTAACATAAGTTCTCCTTAATCATGGCAGAGTACCTGAAGGCCCTCAGTTAGACCCTCACAATTTCATATTTTTGTTCGCCCAGTCCGATTGCTTCGGCGTGCTCAAGCTGGGTGCGCCAATTGGTGCCGGGGTGGATGTTACCAAAATGGTCACCGCTCTGCCCGTCAGAGTAGAGCGCGGGTGCGGCGTTTACCGCATCAATGCACGCGTGGTCCAGCGCAACCGGGTCAGACGAGGCGAAAATGCCAATGTCTGGTACGACTGCCGCATCGTTATCGCCATGACAGTCGCAATAAGGCGAAATTTGCGCCGCCACAGAGATGTGGAAATGTGGTTTGCCTGCCAAAACTGCCGCCGTGTATTCAGCAATTTTTTGGTTGAGAGCGTCGTTTGCGTTAAAGCTGCCGCTGTCTATTGCGTGGAAGGAGCACACGCCAATGCAACGTCCGCAGCCAACGCACTTGGTGTGGTCAATGCGCGCTTTGCCGTCCGTGCCGAAGGAAATCGCGCAGTGCGCGCAGTGCTTTGCGCAAAATCTGCACCCCGTGCATAAACGCGGATTGACCTGCGGTTTGCCGTCGCTGTGCATAGCCATTTTGCCCGCGCGGCTGCCGCAGCCCATGCCAAGGTTTTTGAGCGCACCGCCAAAGCCTGTGCACTCATGCCCTTTAAAGTGGTTGAGCGAAACGACAATATCCGCATCCATAACCGTGCGCCCGATCAGCGCAGTCTTTAACAGCTTACCGCCCGGCACAGGGACCTCAACGTCATCCGTGCCCTTAAGCCCGTCGCCCATGAGGATGGGGCAGCCGCAGGAGAGGAAGCTATAACCGTTCTCCCAAGCGGATTCCAAATGGTCGAGCGCGTTGCTGCGTCTGCCAACATAGAGTGTGGAACAGTCGGTGAGGAATGGCCGACCGCCAAGCGCAGTGATTTTATCGGCCACAACCTTTGCATAATGGGGACGCAGCGCAGAGAGGTTGCCCGGTTCGCCAAAGTGGATTTTAATGGCGGCGTAGCGTTTGGTAAAAGGAAGCTGAGCAAACCCGGCCTTATCCAAAAGCTTTTCGAGCTTGTGCAGAAGGCTTGTGCCTACGGGGCAGCGCATATCGGCAAAAAATACTTTACTCATTTATCTCCCATCAAGCACATATTATGTTACGTTAAAATATACCACAAAACACGCACTTTTGCAAGCGCGCTGACAAAAACTTACAAATCACACTAAATTTTGAGGGTAATCCCACGCCGCTTTGCGCTCCCTTTTATGTACACAAAGAGAAGCTTTGTAAAAAAACAATATTGCCCCTGTGCTGATAAGGAGCAAAATGGTGGCGGGGCTATCCGCCCTCTTCTTGTAATTCTTCAGAGAACATGTCCAAAATGGTGCAGCCAAGTGCTTCCGCAAGCGCCTTTAGCTCAAAGTCGGTCACAAAGCGCTGCTGACCCTCAATTTTGGAAAGTCCGCTGGCGTTCAGGTCAATACCCATAATCTGCAGTTGGGTCAGCAAATCCTTCTGCTTGAGTCCAATTGCCTTACGCCGCTTGTTCACATAGGCGCCGATAATGTTCCGTTCGCCAAGTGTGGTTTTACGTACTCGCACAGGTAACCTCCTTGTTATTGGCAATACGCGAGCAAGAGTTTGTGGATACGCATGTATTTTGTTCACTTTAACAGACATATTTCCTATTTTATAGTATATCACGTTTTTTTTTCTTGTCAAGCATTTTACAATCGAAATTTGATTTGAGAGCGGAATTTGCCCGGAATTTTTGCCAATAAACCCCTTTTCGAATGGCTGTTCACAATTTTTTCTTAAAAAAACGAAGAAAAGTTTTCTATTTTTCTAATATGTAAAAATAAACCGGCAAAAGTGTGTTATATTTAACGCGTCAAGAAGCTGTTTCACCTTTTAGAAGAAAGGAGGCAAACATTCATGGAAAAGATTTATGCGATCTTCGAAGCAATCGGTGCGTGGATTAGCGCTCAGTTCGAGATTGGCCCAGAAGCCCAAGGCATCGTTGCGAAAATCGTTGATTTTGTCAAGGAAATCCTTGAGAAGACTGGCGCGTTTGATGATGTCAGCAATCTTTAAAAGCACTGGTTTATTTCAGACTCCCGCTTACTTTTGGTAAGCGGGAGTTTGTGTCAGCACATAAGGAAGCGTTTTTATTCTCGCTTGCAAAAAACGAGGTATAATAGCTGTAAATGCCGTAGGCCGTATTTATTGATAAAAGGTGAATGGTTATGCAACAATTATTGAAAATTTCGAAAATATTCTTGCCAAGCTAAACCTTGGAGAAAGCTTTGAGGCAATCAACCAAGCAAATGTAAAGCTTGTCGTAAGTATTCTGGAAAAAGAAATTGCTCCTGAGTTGAGCGCAATTGGCGGCTAAAAGACGTGCAAGATTTTTCGCTGCCCCTTTGGCGCGCAAGAGTTTGTGTTTATAATTCCTTTTTGGCAAAATCACCGGGCGGAAATGTGCTATAATCATAAATAAGAGCATAACATTTGATTTTATGGAAGGAGGCGAAACATATGGATAAGAGTTTAATACTCTCCATTGTAGACCGCTTTACAGAATGGCTCCAAGAGAATTTTGGCACCGGCTTCCTTGATAGCATTAAAACGGCGCTTGGACCGATTATTGATTACATCACTGATATACTCAGCGGCGACCTCCATGACATGGTAACCGGCTGAGTAACGGATTGAGTATCATGTCCCTTGTTCACCGCAGGGTGGGCAGGGATTTTGGTTTGCACGAAGATTTAGCGGCGCTTACTGGTGCGTTTTATGTAGTGCTTACCGTAAGCATTCTGGTTACGCATACCTTAAAAGCAAGTAAAAACTTCCATCGTCTCCGTCAACTGTAACAAAACTCCTGCCCTGCGCCTGAAAATCTTGCACAGGGTGCGCTTTTTGCCGAAATTTCTGCTTAAACTATAGCGTTTTTCACCGAAATGTGGTATACTTTTGACGTGCGTCAGGAATACGAATTACAGGAGGAACGCGGAATGCTCAAAAAAATCAGCAAACTTCCGTTCAAAGGCACGCCGGAACAAGAGGCGGGCCTGAAAGCCGTCATCGCAGAGTGCGCCGGCAACAAATCACTGCTTATGCATGTTATGCAACAGGCGCAGGGAATTTATGGCTACCTGCCGTTTGAGGTTCAGGCAATGATAGCCGACGGCATGGATATCCCGCTGGAGCACATCTATGGGGTTTCCACATTTTATGCGCAATTTGCCCTTGCGCCAAAAGGCAAGTACAACATTTCCGTTTGCCTTGGCACTGCTTGCTACGTTAAAGGCGCACAGGCTGTGCTGGACAAAGTGCAGGCCATTCTGGGCATTGGCAGCGGCGAATGCACTGATGACGGACAGTTCAGTATGGAAGCCTGCCGTTGCATTGGTGCGTGCGGACTTGCCCCGGTTATGATGATTAACGACGACGTTTATGGCAACCTCGTTCCGGACCAAATTCCCGGGATTATTGAGAAGTACCGCACTGCATAAGGAGGACAAAAAATGACTACACTTGCGGAGCTTAACGCGGCAAAGGACGCCGCTCTTGCCAAGATGACCAAGACTGGCGGCGGGCAGGAAATTACCCGCGTGGTCGTGGGTCTTGCCACCTGCGGCATTGCGGCAGGCGCCACACCGGTGCTCAAGGCTTTTGAGGAAGCGGCGCAGGCGGCGGAGCTATCCAACGTGCGTGTGCTGCAAACCGGTTGCATTGGCATGTGCCAGTTTGAGCCGATTGCGGAAATCACCGCCCCCGGGCAGCCCAAGGTCACTTACGTGAACATGACCGCCGAGAAGGTCAAAGAGGTTGTTGAAAAGCACCTTAAGGGCGGCAGCGTTATTGAAGAATACACCGTTGGTGCGGTAACGGACTGAAAAACACAATCTATAATATAGGAGAACGACCATGGCGGTTAAACCCTTGACGGATACCGAATTCTACAAAAAGCAAACCCGCCTTGCCTTGCGCAACTGCGGTGTGATTGACCCCGAAAGCATTGAGGAATACTTTGCGGTTGACGGCTATCAGGCACTGGCAAAGGCTTTGACTCAGCTAACCCCTGAGCAGGTCATCCAAATTATGAAGGACAGCGGTTTGCGCGGACGCGGTGGCGGCGGCTTCCCGACGGGACTTAAATGGAGCTTTACGGCGGCGAACACGGCTGACCAGAAATACGTGGTCTGCAACGCGGACGAAGGCGACCCGGGCGCTTTTATGGATAGAAGCGTGCTGGAGGGCGACCCGCACGCAATCGTTGAGGCGATGGCGATTTGCGGCTACGCAACAGGCGCAGCCGTGGGCTATATTTACGTCCGCGCAGAGTACCCGATTGCCGTCAAGCGCTTGGAGATTGCGATTGCGGCAGCAAAGGCGCGAGGGCTGCTTGGCAAAAATATCTTTGGCAGCGGCTTTGATTTTGAGCTTCACATCCGTCTTGGCGCAGGCGCGTTTGTTTGCGGCGAGGAAACTGCGCTCATGACCTCGATTGAAGGCAACCGGGGCGAACCCCGCCCGCGTCCGCCATACCCGGCAGTTAAGGGATTGTTTGGTAAGCCGACCACCGAAAATAATGTGGAAACATTTGCCAATGTCCCGCAAATCATCTTGCGCGGCGCAGAACCCTTTGCGGCAATGGGCACCGAAAAGTCCAAGGGATCTAAGGTGTTTGCGCTGGGCGGCAACATCAAAAATACAGGGCTTGTGGAAATTCCGATGGGAACAAAGCTACGCGAGGTTATTGAAGAAATTGGCGGAGGAATCCCCAATGGTCACACGTTCAAAGCGGTGCAAACCGGCGGACCATCCGGCGGTTGTATTCCTGCCGCGTACATGGACATTGAAATTGACTACGACAACCTTTCCGCAATCGGCTGTATGATTGGCTCAGGCGGCATGATTGTGATGGACGACAGCAAGTGCATGGTAGACATTGCCAGGTTCTTCCTGGACTTCACCGTGGACGAGTCCTGCGGCAAGTGTTCCCCCTGCCGGATTGGCACAAAGAGAATGCTTGAAATTTTGGATAAGATAATAGCGGGCAACGGGACTCTTGAAGATGTGGACAAGCTGGAAGAGCTTGCTTACCACATCAAGGAAAACTCCCTTTGCGGCTTAGGTCAAACCGCGCCGAACCCAGTGCTGGCAACGCTGCGCTTCTTCCGTGACGAATACATTGCCCACGTGACAGAGCACAGGTGTCCAGCAGGCGTCTGCAAGGCCATGCTGACTTATAAAATTGACCCGGAGAAGTGCATTGGCTGCACGCTGTGCGCCCGTGTGTGCCCAACTGGAGCAATCAACGGCACTGTCAAGCAACCGCACGTCATTGACCCGGAAAAGTGCATCAAGTGCGGTGCATGCGAAACCGCCTGCAAAAAGGTGCATGCGGTCTATAGGGCATAAGTACCTCCGGTTAAGATGATGCTGCCACACGAAACACTGCCAAGCTTAAATCAACGTGAAAGGAAGACGGTATGGAAACTGTCAATCTCAAAATAAATAACCTTCCGGTGTCCGCGCCGAAGGGCGCAACCATTCTTGAAGCCGCGCGGCTCGTGGGAATTGAAATTCCAACCTTGTGTTACCTCAAGGAGATTAACGAAATCGGCGCGTGCCGCATTTGCATGGTGGAGGTTAAAGGCGCGCGAAGCCTTGTGACCGCCTGCGTGTTCCCCATCAGTGAGGGCATGGAGGTTTTTACCAACACAGATACGGTGCGCAAGAGCCGTAAGCTTACGCTTGAGCTTATTCTCTCCACGCACGATAGGCGTTGCCTTTCCTGCATACGCTCCGGCAACTGTGAGCTGCAAAAGCTTTGTAAGGAGTTCGGCGTAGACGACGAGCAGCACTTTGAGGGCGAGAATCCGCGCTACGATTTCGACGACTCCGCCGCGCACATGGTACGTGATAACAACCGCTGCATTCTCTGCCGCCGCTGCATTGCCGCGTGCAAAATGCAGGATTGCGCTGTCATTGGCGCAAACGCGCGTGGATTCAAT
Organism: Oscillospiraceae bacterium; assembly: GCA_031267965.1. Taxonomy (GTDB): domain Bacteria; phylum Bacillota; class Clostridia; order Oscillospirales; family Acutalibacteraceae; genus WRKY01. Next base: position 20,517 of record JAIRYC010000059.1, read on the forward strand.
ACACATGTTGGCTCCGCATTTGAGAAGGATTTGGCGGACGTTTCCTGCGTTTCCTGCGGACAGTGCATTGTCCACTGCCCAACCGGTGCGCTGAGCGAAAAGGACGATACGGACAAGGTCCTTGCCGCCATCAATGACCCGAGCAAAATTGTGATTGTGCATACTGCGCCGTCCATCCGCGCAACGTTGGGCGAGGCCTTCGGCTTGCCGCTTGGCACAAACGTCCAGGGCAAGATGGTTGCCGCGCTGCGCCGCCTTGGTTTTGATAAGGTGTTCGACACTGACTTTGCCGCTGACCTGACCATCATGGAAGAGGCCAACGAATTCATTGAGCGCGTCAAAAACGGCGGTACTTTGCCCATGATTACCTCCTGCTCCCCCGGCTGGGTCAAATATTGCGAACACTACTTCCCACAGTTGCTGCCCAATCTTTCTAGCTGCAAATCGCCGCAGCAGATGTTTGGCGCGATTATCAAGAGCTGGTATGCGCAAAAGGAAGGCGTCAATCCGGCGGACATCGTCTGCGTGGGAATTATGCCCTGCACCGCTAAAAAATTCGAAAATAAGCGCGATCATCAAAACGCAAACGGTTACCCGGATGTAGATATTGCGCTCACAACGCGCGAGTTGGCACGTATGATTGACAGCGCGGGGATCTACTTTAAGCACCTGCCCGACGAAAAATTTGACAACCCGCTTGGCGAGGCTTCCGGTGCGGGTGTCATCTTTGGGGCAACCGGCGGCGTGATGGAGGCCGCTCTGCGCACGGCAGTGGAAACGCTTACGGGCGAAGAGTTGCGCAGCCTTGACTTCACTGAGGTACGCGGCACAAAGGGAATCAAGGAAGCGAGCTACAAGATCGGCGACCTGACGATCAACGTTTGCGCGGCAAGCGGTCTTGAGAATGCGCGTAAGGTGTTGGAGGAGATGGCTGCCGGCACAAGTAAATACCACTTTGTGGAGATTATGGCGTGCCCGGGCGGCTGTGTCAATGGCGGCGGACAGCCTGTACAGCATGCGGTTGTGCGCAACTTTGTCGATTTGCGCGGCGCGCGCGCCAAGGCACTCTATGAAGCAGACGCAGCGGCGAAAATCCGCAAGAGCCACGACAACCCGGCGATTAAGCAGCTTTATGCGGAATTCCTTGGTGAGCCGGGGAGCCACAAGGCGCATGAACTGTTGCATACGAAGTATGCGCCGCGACCGAAGTATAAGTAAAAGAAAGTATTCAATTAAACAGCGGGCACAACATACAGTGTCCGCTGTTTAATTGTTGCACTAATAGTGTTCTAAATGCTGATTTGTGTTATTATTTTTAGGGATTTTTTTTAAATGCTTGTAAAATATGCCATATTATGCTATAATTAACTTAAAGGAACAATTCGAACAAAAGTTTTTCTATAGTTTGGAAAATATTTTACCATTATTGCATAGAATGAAATATGGCATACGTGGAGAAATTATTACGGACCGTAAGTATTTAAGGAAGGGATTATAATGGCGGAATGTGAAGCGGCAGCAATTAATCCAATGGATATGGTTCGCATTGTCCGAAAAACAAAAACCTTGTTTGCAGAGAGCAAGGCTTCTTTGGTGTCATCTGAAGGTGCTGCCGGTAAATTGAGCCTGTTGAACAAAGCAAAACGCATTGCCGCCAATCTCGAATTGGCGATTAACTCATATCCTTTTGCCGATATTGCTTTGGAGGGAATAATCACCCGCAGAGTTAAGGAAGTTTTTAAAAAACAATCAGACCAAATAAAATATAAAGGGCTGATTACGTTAAATACAACATTAACTGATGATGATGCAAAAGCAATGGCGATTTTGCATGAGATCGGTCACTTTAAATTGCATTTTGACGAATTAGGCGAAAAACCATATATGTGCTTTGCTCAAGGATCGGACAGTGAAACGGAAAGATTCGATAGAGAAGCGGATTATTTTGCATGCGCATTGTTTGCGCTGTTGGATGAGTAATGAAATTATTTGTCCAACATTTATATTATAATGAAAGGATTGACATATGGCGGAACAGTGTTGTGGTCCGGAGGATGAGGTAGAAGTTGATGATGACTTTTACAAAAACAATGGCCTAAGCTCTGCGGAGAAGGCAGCAAATGAATTCCAAAAACGAACACTTGCTATTTTGGAGAGTGAACTTAGAGCTGACCGATGGTTGCGTTGGATTTATGCAGGGGCAATTTTAGTGTTTTTTATTGGCGAATTATGGTTTATTACAAATTTGATTAATAAAATTGGCAAAAATGAACTTATCTTTGAGCCGTGGGTTATTGATGCATTGGTGGTTGGTGTGTTGGCTGAAATAGCAGTTGTGCTTCACACAATTGCTAAGTATTTATTTACGCACACAAGTAATGTTTCGGACATTTTGGAACGAGTTGCAAAACACATTGAAGAACGCTTGGATAAATCAAAGTGATTTTTATGAACGGCTTTGTCGTTTTTTGTTTTTTGGGGGCGAAAATTGCGCAATCGGCATTTCTGTGCCGCTGTTTTGACAACCACCGCCCAAATGTGCTATACTTATCTCTTGGTGAGTGAACCGGGCAGCCGCGGGCGTGCAATACCGCCTGAGGAAAGTCCGGGCTTCACAGAGCAGGGCAACGGCTAACCGCCGCCGAGGGCGACCTTAGGAAAAGGGCAACAGAAATAGACCGCCGGCTTGCCGGTAAGGATGGAAAGGTGCGGTAAGAGCGCACCCGTTGTGTGCGAGAGTACACTCTGCTGTAAACTCTGCCCGAAGCAACACCGACCGGGGACGCGAGCAATCGCGGCGCTTGCTCGGCGCAACCCATCTCCGACGGGTGGCATGGAGCGAGAGCTCCTGAGCGTACCAGCAATGGTGCGCACAGACAGATGACTGCCTTTAACGACAGAACCCGGCTTACAGGTTCACTCACTTGCTTTCTTTAATAGAGAAAAAACGGCCAGGGTCTGATGAGTCAAGGTGCGTACTAATGAATTTTATGGTATAATCTGCGCGAAAGGGAGTGGACGGCCATGATAACGCAAGACTGGCTTCTGCGTCAGGTGGAGAGCCTGCATCTGATGATTACGCGCCTTCTTCTACACAAGGATAAAGCCGCATATGAGTTGCCTGCCGACCGTGCGGACTACAGCGAAACCGACCGTCTATATGCACTCGTGCGTGCTTGTGTAAAAAAAGGGGACTACGAAACTGCGCTTGAACTGCTTGACACCGCAGAGGAGCGCTTTAGCCTTGGCTTTGCGGAACTTGCGCTGGAGACATACGCCACGCTCAACACTTTGGATGACAACACACTTGAGGATGGCGGCATTACACGGCGCGACATTGAGCGCCGCATTAAATGCCTTGCGGAGGAACGTGGGTTTACGTTATGGAAGAACTAAGGGATTTTGACCGCCTCCGCTCCAACGTTCCCTTTGTTCTCCCGCCAAGTGTCAAAGACCTATTCCGGGCGGCGGC
>JAIRYC010000061.1 GCA_031267965.1 Oscillospiraceae bacterium
AACTCCCACAGTATATTGAGGAGCATTATGCCCCTGAATGGTTGCCAGAAAGTTATGTGATTGATCCTGAAATGACAGAGGATTATGATCTCTCTTACGTTTTGACGTTTTCCAATGACGATGGCGATGAGATTCTATTCAGTCAATACACCATTGATTCCACAAACATTGGCATAAACACAGAAGGCGTAGAAACCGTCACTGTAAGTATAAATGGACATCAAGGACTAATGTATTCCAACCAAGGAGTACAAACAATTGTTTGGAACAACCATAAATATGGATTCACCCTTAGCGGGAGCTTGGCAATGGAAAAATGATCCAGATAGCAAGTTCGGTAAATATATCCAAAAACAACAATCAGTAATGTAGCTTTATTGTGGAATTAGACGATTTTTCTCGTACAACTACATAAACTGTCACCTTTCGAAGGTTAAATTCGTTATAACTATTGAAGGGGAATACTCCAAAACATAGCGACAACGGAGGTAGATATGAAAAGGTTATTTGCAATCATTTTGGTTGGAATTCTCGTTTCCGGTAGTGGCTCACTTGCAGTTTTTGCCTCAGACGATGAAACCCCAGGCATAATGCTTCCTAGCCTTGAAAGACCCTGGCACTGGCAACACAGGCAAATCCGGCTCATATGAATTCACATATTATCAAACGGTTGGAGGTCTACCCATCGGAACACAATCAATGTATCTCGGTCGGTCGCTGAGCGTTTCGGACATTGTGGAGTTGTATGACGAAAGCGGCAGCAGCTTCTATTACTGCGAACCCTTTGGCTTTGCTGAAATTTCTTTTCAGCCGGAAAGCGAGGAGGGCAAATATGTCTGAACAAGAAGCTGTCATTGAAATCTACTTCGGGGATTTAACCCCGGAAAAACAGCAAGAAATCCTTGACGCTTGGGGCGATAATGGGAATTACGATGTATATCCCATCGCTCTGCTGCCTCGTGCAATCGAGGATAACTGAAATCAAGGCGGAGCCGGGCAACCGGCTCCGCCCATCACTAAAATTCTGAAAGGAAATAACGAATATGAAAACAGTAAAAACAATCGGGTGGGTAAGGCGTTTTTCTTTTGCCTTGTAATCATTTTAACTTTGTTTTTGTTATACTATTAGTACGAAAGTTAATTTGCGAGGTGAACAGATTGGATTACATTGAAGAAATCTTGGGCGAAAAGGTAACCAGAAAGCCTTGGATGGACATCAGCAAGTTCCCTTTGTACATCAAAGGGCTATACAATATCGACCATGCGACGATAGGCAAGCAGGCGTGCCTGCTCTTAATGCCGCAGAGCGATCTGGGTGCGATTTCTGCTGTCAAAAAGCATCTTTCCCGTTTGAAAGATGAGTGGCTCGGCCCGATGGCTTTGGAATTGCCACGCTTAACCCGTCAGCGCAGACAGACGCTCTTGGCTGAAAAAATTCCCTTTGTCGTACCCGGAAAGCAGTTGTTTCTGCCCTTTATGGGCGCGGTGCTGCAGGAGAAGTTTGATAGCGAAACCCTTCCTGCCGCTGAAAAGCTGCAACCCTCGGCACAGATGCTACTGTTTTACTTTATCTACGGCAAAAACCGGCCGCTGTATCTCAGCCGCATCTCTGAAAAGTTCGGCTTTTCGGCCATGACAGTGACGCGGGCCACAGCGCAACTGACTACAACAGGATTTCTGTCTGTGCATAAGGACGGCGTACAGAAAGTGCTAACGAGTGAGCTCACATCCCAAGAGCTTTATGAAAAAGCGAAACCGCTCTTGTTTGACCCCGTCCGCAAACGCTTTTACATCAACAGCGATGAATTACCGAACGGCTATTTCATCGCCGGCGAGAGCGCCTTGTCGCTAAAATCTATGCTAGGCGAGCCGAATGTTGATGTGTTTGGTACAGCCAAGGCGGAGAAATTTGCAACGCAAACCACGCAGCTGATTGACAGCGATAAGCAATGCCAGGTTGGAGTGTGGCGGTATGACCCGACCGTACTCAGCGGTGAGAAATGCGCCGATGCGCTGTCTCTGGCACTGAGCCTACGGTCAATACACGATGAACGCGTAGAAATAACAATTGATGAAATGTTGGAAGGAGTGTGGGGCTGATATGGTTTTAGGATTTGACGGCTTCAAAAAATGGTTTGAGGGATACGATGACCAGTTTGTCATCATCGGCGGGGTCGCTTGCGACATCCTGATGAGCGAAGAGGGCCAAGGCTTCCGCGCCACAAAGGACATCGACATGGTTTTGATGGTTGAATCGCTCACGGCGGATTTCGGTCGGCATTTTTGGGCGTATGTGACTGAAGGCGGTTATCAGCATCAGAACAAAAGCAGCGGAGAGCCGCAGTTTTACCGCTTTACAAATCCTGCAAAGCCAGGATTCCCGGTGATGATTGAGTTGTTCTCTCGGCGTGTGGATTCCATCGAATTGCCCGCTGACGCCGGGCTGACACCGCTCCCATTGGACGACGACTTATCCAGTCTGTCAGCTATTTTGATGGATGATGATTACTACGACTTTCTTCGCGCCGGGCGTACTGTGATTGCCGGCGTACCGATTCTCAACACGGCACACCTCAATTCCGTTCAAGGCGAAGGCTTGGCTGGATTTGAGCGAAAGAAAAGCGGCTGGTGAATCCGTGGACAGCCGGCATATTCGCAAGCACAAAAACGATGTGTTTCGTTTGAGTGAAATCCTATCCGCCGCAATAATGGTTGACGCCCCCGCCGCAATCAAAGCAGATTTGACGGATTTCTGCGCCGCAATGGAGAACGAGGCGGTTGACGTGAGTTCGCTGGGTTTGTCCTTGGACAAGAACCGCTTAGCAGACATCGTTTTTCCGTTTTCCCACACCGTAATCCTGCTAAGGCAGACGGGTTCTATTTCATCAATTTGGCAGGTACAAAAAGAACCCAGTTTAGCAAAAAAGTGATGCGGACTCGAAGCTCAAAAGCCCCGAAACCCACATCAACACTGAGTTTTTTGGTGATCCAGCGGGGACTCGAACCCCGGACACCCTGATTAAAAGTCAGGTGCTCTGCCAACTGAGCTACTGGATCATATTGATTATTCTGTTTTCTCCGGACAAGGGCTGAGGTACCTGCTTAAAATCAGGTGCTCTGCCAACTGAGTTAATGGACCAACTAAATTTTGTCTTGGTATAAGGATCCTACCGACAATGAGTACGCTTAGCCACTTTTAACAAATACGATATATTATAGCACGTTACAGTGCAGTTGTCAACAACTCTGGGGTGACCCCCAGGGCAGGGTGAATTCTTATAATAAGCGAAAGATGATTTTTTCATCTTTCGCTTATTTCTTTTGTGGAAACAAAAGAAAGGCGCACGTCCGGCATAGCGTAACAGCATCGATATTGTGCGGTAGTCGGAATGACAGCACAATCAAGTCGCGGCTGCGCTGTTTCGGACGTGCAACAACGGCAGACGCTTTGCCGAAAGTGCCGCCCTGGACGCAGAGCAACCCCAAAGCCGCATAAGCAGATCGGGATAAAAAAGACGCCGGGTGGGAGGCAGGCCGGAAGTGAGGTTCCGAAAAGTTAAGCGGGAGACTTGCAAATTCCCGCAAAACGCAAGGACATAGAGCCGCAGGCTGAGTCAGCAGTTTTGCGTGCGGGTGCAACTCCCGCCCCTTGCGCCTGTCCGTTGGGTGAGGACGCGCTGAAAAAATCCCAGGGGGTGCGCATTAGGCGGCACGGGTGCATGATGGAGGCGGGGTGTGCACCAAACAAGCCGGTTTGGGCGAAAGAAGCTGCAAAGTTAGGCTGACGCAAACCTTTGAGATGGCGGGGCAGTACCGCCGACCGGGAAATTGTTCGGCACGTTTCGTTCCCGCGGCGTGCCGGACAGAACGTAAGACGCGGGAATCGTTCACAATCAGAAAGGAAGCGGGAAACATGAAGAGGATTTGCTTTTTCAGCATGAAAGGCGGCACAGGCAAGAGTACGTCAGCAATCAAGGAGGCGCTGTTCGTGAGGGGTCAAGAGGTCAAACGGGTTGTTATTGACTAGATTTTCAAGTTTGTCCATAGGGCAGTTCCTTTCGACTGGGGCCGACAATAGTCTGTCTGAAATATGACAAATAACTTCAGCGATTACTACCTTGATTGCGGGGTTGTTTTCTGCCGTCTGCGTAGTGCGCAGAGCCTTGATTTGCTCTTTTAGCGCTTCAAGTGCGTATTCTTTCATTTTGCTTCGCTCCATTCATCCAAAAAAATATTGCGGCAGGCGGTTCACCTGTCGCAATAAATTATAAAACTAGAAAGCGCTAAAAAAGAGAAAGGGTGGTTTTATAGCGAAACTTGCATTTAATCTTGGAATTTACACTGGAATTCACGCAACTTCCATGTTCAAAGGATAGAATATTGGAGCTAATGGAGAGATTTAGCAGAGAAAATGCGTCAGGTGTTTTGCCTGCAAAACCAATTGTTGGTAGTGTGCCGGTCTACAATACATATAATGAAACAGGGAAGCAACATGCCTTTTCGCACTGCTTCCCTGCTATTGTTGTTTGGAAGTTAAACTCTCAGCCAAAGTACCTTGCCAACAAGCCTGCAAATGCCTTGCCGTGGCGTGCCTCGTCGCGTGCCATCTCGTGCACAGTGTCATGGATTGCGTCCAGCCCCTCCGCCTTTGCGCGCTTGGCAATCTCAAATTTACCCAACGTTGCGCCATTTTCGGCGTCAATGCGCAGTTTCAGATTCTTCTTTGTGCTGTCAGTGATAACCTCACCCAAAAGCTCCGCAAACTTGGCGGCGTGTTCTGCTTCCTCGTAGGCCGCCTTCTCCCAATAAAGACCAATTTCCGGATAACCCTCGCGGTGGGCAACGCGTGCCATGGCAAGGTACATACCAACCTCTGTGCACTCACCCGTAAAGTTCATGCGCAGACCCTCCATGATATCCTCCGGCGCACCCTTGGCAACACCGACGACATGCTCCGCTGCCCAGGAACGCCCACCGGGCTGCTCCGCGAATTTCTCCTTGGGCGCGTGACACTGCGGGCAGAACTCCGGCGCTTCAGAACCCTCATGGACATAGCCGCAAATGGCGCATACGTACTTTTTCATGTTTCTACTCCTCTTTGTTGTTTCGTTTTTTTGGGGGGCGGGCTGATACCGCACCCCTATCTATTCAGGCAATCTTTGCAGACGCCATAATAGCTTACCTTGCTGCCGTCGGCAATGCCGGGCAGAGGGACATCCGGCGCAGGCGCATCGCATACGTCAAACACCGCGTTGCAGCGGCGGCAAATGAAGTGTGCATGGTCGGAGGTATCGGCGTCAAAGCGTTCCTTGCCCGCCACCGTGCCCACGCAGATGATCTTGCCGGCGGACTGAAACGCGGCAAGGTTGCTGTAAACCGTCCCCAAGCTAAGCGAGGGAAATTGCGGCTTGAGCTGCAAGTAAACCCATTCCGCCGTGGGGTGGCTTTTGGTTTGGCAAAGCAATTCGTAAATTGCCGTACGTTTTTTGCTGTGACGCTGTTGTTCCATATATTCACCAATAACAATAACTGTTATTGTTATTATATATGATGCTATGCTATTTGTCAAGTCTTTTTTGGAAGTTTTTATATGCACGTGAATGATCATTACAAGGGTTGCTCAAAAACCAGCATTATCTGCTATATTTTCCCATTGCTTCCTCAATCCTGCCGCGCACAATCAAATCCGCCGCGCAAAGCGCATTGCTGCACGCCTCGCGCAAAAGGAGCTGTTCCTTGTCAGTCATGCGGGAAAGCACCCAGTCTGCCAAATCCCACTGCGGGTTTGGGCGCTCACCAACGCCCAATTTGACGCGCGGAAAACTCTCTGAACACAGATGCTGTATTACACTTTTCACGCCGTTATGGCTGCCCGCACTGCCTTTGCGGCGGATTCGCAGATTGCCGGGCTCAAGGCTTACGTCGTCAAAAAGCACAAGCACGCGCTCCGGCGGGATTTTGTAAAACGCCGCCGCCTCGCCGACCGCCTCGCCGCTGTTGTTCATAAACGTCTGCGGTTTGAGGAGCAAGCAGCGTTCTCCGCCAAGCATGACTTCGCCAGTCAGCGCATTGAACTTGAGCCGTGTCAAGCGTACTCTCTCTCGCACAGACAGCAAGTCCAGACACAAAAAGCCCGCGTTGTGGCGGGTGACTTCATATTGTTTGCCGGGATTGCCAAGTCCTGCAATCACCCAGGCGGGCGCTCCGGCGGCTTTGCGGAAAAACATAACGACCCCGTTTTGAGCATATTGTGTGCTTTGGGATAATTTGTGTCCGCGTTATTATATCAGATTTTTGCGGTAATGGCAAAAAGTAAAGGGTCTGCGGCCAAATATACAATTTAAGGTAATGTTCTCTGCCGCGCGGGACTTGCATATTTTGCCGAAATGTGCTATATATATGGTATGATAAAGTAAAGGAGGGGTTTATTATGCCATATTGGGGTTGGCTGATTGCCTTAGGTATATTCCTTCTGCTTGAGGCGGCTACCGCGCAGCTCGTGACAATCTGGTTTGCGGTGGGGGCTGTGCCTGCGTTAACAGCAAGTGTGTTTGACGCGCCGCCTTGGCTCCAGTTTACGCTGTTCGTTGTGGTTTCATCCGTATCCTTGGCAGCGACCCGGCCGCTCGTTAAAAAGCTTAACCGCGGAGCGAAAACGCCCACAAACGCGGACCGCGCGCTTGGTGAAACCGCCGTCGTTACAGAGGAGATTAACAACGTGCTTGGCAGCGGCAAGGTTACAGTACGCGGGATTCCGTGGACCGCACGCTCTATTGATGGAAGCGGAATTGCCGAGGGTGCATCCGTGTATGTAGAACGCATAGAGGGTGTAAAGCTCATTGTTTCATCGCTTGGGCAGAATAAACACTACACATAAACTTTTAGGAGGATTTCACTATGTTCGCAGCATTACTCGCCGCCGGCAGCAATCCGGCGGGACTCATCATCGGTCTTGGCCTCGTGTTGCTCATCGTCCTGTTGATTGTAGCCAATATCAAGGTTGTGCCGCAGTCGCAAGCCTATGTTGTTGAGCGCCTTGGCACCTATCATGCCACATGGACGGCTGGAATTCACGTTAAAACTCCGTTCCTTGACCGTATTGGCAAGCAGGTTTCGCTCAAGGAGCAGGTGGTTGACTTTCCGCCGCAGCCGGTGATTACCAAGGATAACGTGACCATGCAGATTGACACGGTCGTCTTTTACCAGATCACCGACTCCAAGCTTTATGCCTATGGCGTTGAGTACCCCCTGAGCGCCATTGAGAACCTGACGGCGACCACCCTGCGTAACATCATCGGTGAGCTGGAGCTTGACCACACACTCACCTCTCGCGATACGATCAACTCGCAAATCCGCTCGATATTGGACGAAGCAACTGATCCGTGGGGAATCAAGGTCAACCGCGTTGAGCTGAAGAACATCCTGCCTCCGCGCGAGATTCAGGACGCGATGGAGAAGCAGATGAAGGCTGAACGTGAGCGCCGTGAATCCATCCTGCGCGCCGAGGGCGACAAGGCCAGCCGCGTGCTGGTTGCCGAAGGCATGAAGGAAAGCCAGATTCTGCAAGCGGAGGGCGAAAAGGCGTCCGCCATCTTGCACGCCGAGGCTGTGAGCGAAACCAAAATCCGTGAGGCGGAAGGCGAAGCGCAGGCCATTTTGTGCGTCCAGCAGGCGACAGCTGAGGCGATACGTTATATTAACGATGCAAAGCCGGGCGAGGCCTACCTGATTCTGCAACGCCTGAATGCGCTTGGCACTGTCGCTAACGGCCAGGCGACCAAGCTTATCATTCCCAGCGACTTGCAGGGGATTGCCGGGCTAGTGGCTTCGGCAAAAGAAGCGCTGTAGGCCGTATGATCGGCTCATAATACAAAGCACTTCAGGGGCGGGTGTTGTGGCCCGCTGCGGATAAACGCGGCAGTTTCTTAGCTCGCCCCCGCACCATTAAACCGACCATGAACATACATTAGGGAGAGTACTGCAAATGAAACGGGACAAGCCGAAATCGGCACACCGTGGGCTTAGGGCAGCAACGCTCATCGTGCGCACATTAGGGATTATCCTGCTGGTGCTGCTTTTGGCGGTGGCAAGTATCATTGGAATTGGACTGTTTAACGCGCGCGATAATTTGGGCGATGCAGAGTTTTTGGGTTGCCGTGCCATCATTGCTGAGGGCTACGATATGCAGCCTGTAATCTGCAAAGGCGCGCTGGTTTTTGTAAAAACGGGCGGCTTGGAAGTTGAAAAGGAAGCGATGATCGCTTATGCCCCCACTCCCGGAAGCGCGCCTGTGCTCACACGTGTGTGGAACCTTGGCGAGCCGCTTACCGTTTGCCAAGATAATCAGCCAAGCGACACCGCGCAAACGGTATTCCAAAGCCAGCTTGTTGGTGTTGTGCCCGGTGATTTTGGTATTTTCCCAAAGCCGGTAGGCATTTGGAACGGGGCAGCGCCGATTGTTAACGATATCCGTACAGATACCGGTGCGATAAATTGGACAGGCGTTGCAAAGTGGGGCGGAATTTTTGTTGGCGTAGCTTTTGTTTTTGCCCTGCTCTGGTTCATTCTTGAGTGGCAGTTGGCCGGGCACAAAAGGCGCAGTAAGGCGCAACAGGAGCATGAGGACGTATTTTCTCTCACCGATTCGCCGAATTTTGCCGCCGACCAAGCGCCCACAATTAAGCAAACGCCGGACGGTCAGCCTGTGGCTGTGTTCCCGGCGGCAACGGCGCCGGGTATGCCGGATGATAAGGCTGATACCGTTGCCGTCTCAGTTGCGCCGGTGCAGAGCGGCAATCCCGTGCAGCAAAACCGACCGCAACCGATACACCCTCTTCAGGCAACCTTCCCGACGTTGCCACGCACAGCGCCGCCGCGTCCAAGTTCCGCACAACCTGCGCCGCCGCCTCGTGCGGAACAAGCTTTTCAAGGCGGACAACCAACGGCACTGCCAAGTCAGCCGATTTTGCCGCCAACGCTTCCGGACGTTCCGGCAGACCACATTGCCACAGACGATGAATTCGCGGCAATGCTGCAAAGCTTTGAACAGAATTTTAATTAGGGAATATTATATAGGTAAATCCTCAAAATAATGTGAAAGTGAGAAGCACTTGAAATACGCAATCCTTCTCTATGACGGCATGGCGGATCTGCCTTGCCCCGCTTTGGGCGGTCTGACCCCTATGGAAAAAGCGCATAAGCCCAATCTGGACGCGCTTGCACAGCGTGGTGAGGTTGGCTTGGTGCGCACCGTTGCGCCCGGCTTGACCCCCGGCTCGGATGTGGCAAACATGAGCGTGCTGGGCTTTGATCCCGCGCTTTATTATACCGGGCGCTCACCGCTGGAGGCGGTCAGCATTGGTGTGCAAATGTGTGATACCGATGTGGCCCTGCGCTGTAATCTGGTCACGCTCAGCACGCGGGAGCCGTTTGAGGAGCGGCACATGCTGGATTATTCCGGCGGGGATATCTCCACTGCCGAGGCGGCGGAGCTTATCGCGGCGGTGCAGGCGGAGCTTGGAAGCGACAAATACCGCTTTTACTCCGGTGTGGCGTACAGGCATTGCCTGATTGTGCAGAACGGCACAATCAAGCTTGGCAATCTCGTTCCGCCGCACGACATGACCGGTCGGACAATCGGGCAATACCTGAGCAACAGCCCAAACGCCGCCGTGCTCAACGATTTTACACGCCGCAGCATGGCTGTGCTTGAGAACCATCCCGTCAACATTACGCGCAAGGCAAAGGACCTGCTGCCGGCAAACGCGGTTTGGCTTTGGGGAGAGGGGAAAAAGCCTGAGTTGCCTCAATTTTTGGAACTTTATGGCGTACGTGGCAGCATCATTTCCGCCGTGGATTTGCTGAAGGGAATCGGTATCCTCGCCGGTATGCCAACGCCTAATGTCTCTGGCGCAACGGGGTATATTGACACGAACTTTGTGGGCAAGGCGGACGCTGCAATTTCCGAATGGGAAACCGGGCAAGACTTGGTTTATCTGCACTTCGAGGCTCCGGACGAGTGTGGTCACCGCGGTGAGCCTGACAACAAAGTGCGCTCAATTGAAATTTTGGACGAGCTTGTGCTCCCAAAAGTGCGGTCATATTTGGAAATGCAGGGCAACTACAAAATACTCGTCCTGCCTGACCACCCAACGCCGCTTGTGACCGGGAAGCATTCCGGCGACCCGGTGCCGTATGTGCTTTACCGTAAGTCCACGGAGCGTGACAGCGGCGTTGCCAGTGTTACCGAGAAGACCGCTGCGGCAACGGGGGTTTTCCGCGAGGTTGGGTATGAGTTAATGCGGACGTTTTTGGGATAATTTGCTCAAAAATACGCAGACGGTGCAGTTATTAGCGGCCACCGTCTGTTTGTTTATATTGTCATTGAAGTTTTATTTGGTGAATTCGGTGTTGGTTCGCGCATCGTTGGAATGATGCAACTTATGCAGATGGCGTGTGCACAATCGGCTGTGCAAATAATGTCTCCTATAGCAGAGGAAATGGCAAAGCTGCGCGGCCACTTAGGAAAGAAAAACTGAATGGTTTCCAGACTAAGATGACGGTCGCCAATCCATGTGCCAATCACGGTCAAAAATATCGACCTCAAGAAAACGGTGCACAGAATATTGACAGCAACCTGAGGTTATATCTGTCGTCCTTGTCGACGGTTTTCCCGTGGGATTTTCGTTTTCAGGCAGCAATTCCGCTTTCCCCGTTCCGTCGGGCTGCGCTACAAACTTGGTGTAGTGTTCTTTAATCATCAGATCGTATGCGGCTTTCAGCGAGTACCCATCCCTGCTGTGGTAACACTTTTTGACAGCCTTTTCGGTTTCCTCGTCCACATTCCTGCCGGAGTTTTCGCCGTATTTGCGGGGCCGTCCGCGCTTTGAGTTCACCGAATTGCGTTCTTTCCCTAAAGCACCGCAGTTTTGATAATTGGGCAGAAAGGCGCTTTTTATTTTGCCTCTTTTCCAATACTGTTTCAGATAACGGTGAAGCGTACTCATTGTTTTTCCTGTATGCTGTCACGTGACAAAGCACGCGCTCCTGCTCGACTGGGTTACCATCCTCGTCCTGCGTGTAGTCCAGTGTCAGCAGGAAAATAGGCGTGGTCATTTTTCCATAGCTCATATCGCGACCCTCCTGTCGAGATCCAGCATCCGATCGACGGCAGTGATCACCGCGTCAGCCGCTCCCGGTTTGTCGCCCCAGAAGCCGCCGGTGCTTCCGTCACGTGACTCGTAC
>JAIRYC010000090.1 GCA_031267965.1 Oscillospiraceae bacterium
CATCTTGTTCTCTATCCCAAAACTATTGTTAACGAGCAGGACATGACGGTTTATTTTGCCGTTACCAATGCAGAGAAAAAGACCATTAAGGTACTCGGACACAAGCGCGTTGCGCCGGACTTCCCTAAAAGCGAGATGAAAAACCTCGCCAATAATAACATCGAATCTAATGCGTCAACTCCTGGCCTAAGCGACGTTTATCTGCCGGACGGACGCGTTCGCCGCTTTGTTCCCAGTTCCTTGGGCAAGGGGATATGCGATATCTTCACCTATAGCGCTCAAACTGGCCGGAAAACTGACTATACGCAATACTGGCTGACTACTGAAAAAGACGAAACCGTCCGCCATCTGCGGTACACCGAAAGCAAAAAAAGCTACATCCTAAAGCCCGATGAGGAACTTTGGACGGAGGTAATCACCAACGACAAAAAGCCCGCCGAGAAAATCAAAATCGACCCGTGGACGTTCTTACCGGTTAAATAACGCTTTGCAGCTGCCCGTTTTCAAGCGTCAGCCGCATATCATACGCTGGTAAAACGTCTTCACCATGATGTACTAATATCACAAGCCCGGTTTGCGCAAACCGGGTTATTTCTTTTTTGAGCACAGCGACGTTGCCTGCGTCCAGTCCAGTGAACGGCTCGTCGAGCAAAAGTACATTCCCGCCAAAGGCAAACGCCCGTGCAATCGCAACCCGGCGCCGCATGCCCCCGCTGAGCACCATAGGCTTTTTGTCAAACGAATCACCTAACCCAAAACGCTCCAGCCATTGCCTTGCGCAGGCGTTATCCGAAGCTATTGCGGCGTTCTCCAGCGTGGTTGCGTGTGGGAGCAGCCTGTCCTCCTGAAAAACGTATGACACCCGCTTTGAGCCTATACCAGCGATTTCGCCGCAGTCCGCGTTTTCAAGCTCGGCCAGAATACGCAGAAGCGTGGTTTTTCCGCTGCCTGAGCCACCGTGCAGTGCAACAATGCCCACATCTGGCAAAACAACGCTCACTGCTTGAAGCACCGGCTGTTTGTTAAAAGCTTTGCTGATTCCCCGAAGCTCAATCATTGCGGCCCTCCTCGCCTTTTTTGCCGCGGATTTGCCGCAGTGCCAGCTTAACCGCGGCTTCCAGCAGTACGCTCAGGATAACCACCGCCGCCGTCCATGCAAAAAGCGCGGGGGAATCCAGATACAGCTTGCTGTGATAAAGCTCTGTCCCCACGGCTTGGCGGGGCACGCTGAGCACTTCGGCGGCGACGCCCGCCTTCCAGCCAAAGCCAATCGCGCCGGCACAGCCCGAGAGTACATACGGCAGCACCTGCGGCAGATACAGCATACGCAGTTGCTTGCCGGGTTTGACACAGAAAATTCGCACCATTTCGCGCAGCTCGCGCGGCGTTTCCGCAATGCCTTGCCGCGTGTTGTGCAGCAATCCCGGCGCTGTCATGAGCGCGGCGGCAAATACCGGAACGCTCTCCTTGCGCAGCCAAACCAATGCGAGGATGATCAGCGAAGCGACAGGCGTTGACTGCGCAACCGCAACCAACGGACGCAGGAAAATATCCAGCACGTGTGAAACGCCGGTTAAAAAACCCAGCAACACACCCAGCCCCATGCCGATGGCGCATCCGGCAAGGATTCTGCTCAACGTCAAGCCCAACGTTTGCCAAAATTTTGCCGCTTGCGCCAACCCGCAAAGGCTCTGCCAAACCTGCAAGGGCGTTGGCAACAGCAGCTCCTGCCCAACGCGCCAGGCCAAAAAAGCCCAAACTCCCAACCAGAACAACAAGGCTGCCGCACTGATTGGGAGTTTATATTTGAGCGCTGTCTGTTTGTTTTTCATAGGCCCTCAGCGTTTTATTGTGCTTGGGTTGACGTTGCAAACCCGATGGACAAAGGCTTTGAATGAATAATTTCCCACAAAACGGCATATGCATTCCCAATAGAACATTCAGCACCAAGGGAGCGGGCATGAAAGCGATTCCAGAGGAACGCGCCGTGGAGTTGGCGGAATACATAGTAGAAACTCAAGGGACAGTGCGTTCGGCGGCCAAACGCTTCGGCGTATCAAAATCCACTGTGCACATGGATGTGGCACAGCGCTTGCGGCGCATGAACCCAGGGCTTTACAGCGAGGTGCGCGAGGTGTTGGACATCAACAAGGCACAGCGGCACCTGCGCGGCGGTATGGCAACAAAGGAGAAATATCAGTCGCTGATACAATAAGACTATATCTTATTCACCATACAGCAATTCTTTCAGGTAATCGCGGTTTTTGGGGATGTCCGCCTTGATTGCCGCCTGTGTGTTAATATACTCATAACGCCACGAACCACCCGACGGGCCATAGGGAATGCTTTCTTGTTTAACATCATACTTCAACAGACCGGGCGCGGAGCCAAAGATTTTAGCAATATCCTTGCCGGACATATCCGTTTTGAACTCTGGCAGGACGCTTTGCATCGCCTGGAATGCCTTGATTGGGTTAGACTTTGCCTTTTCGGTCAGCGCTTTCAGGAGTGTACGCTGACGCCCGGCACGCATCCAGTCGTCGTCCTGCTTGCGGACACGCACATAAAGCAGGGCTTCATCACCGTTCAAAAGGACGCTGTCCCCGGCCGGCACGCTTATTTTGCCCTTAGAGTAGGTTTTCATTTCCTTGGCGTCCTTCTCGGTTATCGGTACACTGACGCCGTCCATAGCGTCAACTGCCTTTTTGAAGGGCTCAAATGTCACAAGCACATACTGGTCAATTTTTATGCGGAAGTTGTACTCCAGCGTGTCGATAAGCAACGGCACGCCGCCCCAATTTGTAGCTGCGTTGATTTTTGCGCTGCCATTGCCGGGGATTTCGACCCAAGTATCGCGCTGGAAGGATACCATTGTTGTCGTTTTTGTCTTTTTGTTGAGCGAGACTAACATCATAACATCCGAGCGTCCAATGGATTTATTAACGTCGCCGATCTTGCCGCTACGTGTATCCACACCAATGAGCAGGATGTTCCGCACATCGCTGCTGGAAATCAAATCCTTATCATTGACATAATTGCCGCCCGTATAGGAGTTTATGGCAGGCTGTAAGGAATCCAGCAGCCTGTAGCCCGCAAAGCCCACGCCAACGCAAATTAGCAGCAGTATAGAAACGGCAATGAGCACACCGCGCCTGAACTTCTTTTTGCGCAGTGCCTTTTTTTCAGTCTTGGTCAACTTTTTGGCCGACTTTTTTTCTTTATAAATTGATTTTTTCTTCGCCTTTGTTTTTTCCTCCGCCATAGCTTTGTTTTCCTTCATCTTACATATTTTTTCTTTTGAACCGCGCTTATTGTAACACACCAGCGGCAGAATAGTCAAATGCTGTGCGATAACAACCCAAGCCCATATTGCGGAATCGGCAAAATTGTGTTAAAATATCCTTTGCGGGAAAACCGCACATGCCGCTTTGCCTGTTAACGCGGGACGAAAATCACTTTTACCTTTACGGAAAAGACGTCCGTTTCGTCACACAAGCACCAAGCCGCATGAACATTTGCGTTGCATCCCAAAGGGAGCAGCAGCAAGGAGGAACTCATGTTCAACCAAATCGCACCACCCGCAAGCTCGCGGGAATCCAAACGCAAAAGCACGCTTTTAATCGTGCAGCTTGCCGTACTGCTCGCGCTTGAGGCGCTTGTGTGCTTCACACCGCTGGGTAGTATTCCGTTCACGCCAGTGATTGTGGCAACATTTTCACACGTACCCGTAATCATTGCCGCCGTCCTGCTGGGACCTGCTGTAGGCGCGGGAATGGGCTTCAGCTTCGGTCTGTTCAGCTTCCTTGTCTGGACCTTCATGCCACCGAACCCATTCAGCGGCTTTCTCTTTACGCCAGTCACCACGGCGCCCGGTGCGGCAAGCGGCAACTTGTTCAGTCTGCTGATTTGCTTTGTGCCGCGCATACTCGTCGGCGTTGTTGCCGGCTTTGCTTACAAGGCACTGAGCAAAACGCCCAAGCCTGTGTCCATGTCCGCCGCCGCTATCCTTGGCACACTGACAAACACAGTGTTTGTGCTTGGCGGCGCATACGGCTTCTTCCCTGAAGTTAACGCCGGAGCACACGGCTTCTTCACGTTCGTCATTCTCAACGCGGGCTGGAACGGTCTGTTGGAAATTGCCGCGGCAGTAATCCTCACCGCGCCTGTGTGTATCGCTGTTCAAAGAGCAACCAAAAAACTATAGACAGACGGATTTTTTTAGGGGCGCACAACACGTGCGCCCACCATCAAATAAAATTTAACCTAAAAAATAAGTAGGTGAGTTTATGCCAATCAAAATTGATAGCGCTTTGCCCGCGCGTGCGGCACTGGAAGCGGAGAACGTATTTATCATGACGCACGACCGCGCCGCCCATCAGGATATACGCCCGCTGCGCATCCTGATTCTAAACCTCATGCCCACAAAAATTGCTACAGAAACGCAGCTTTTGCGTCTGCTGAGCAACAGCCCCCTACAAGTGGATATTACCCTGATGCAAATGGCAAGCCACCAATCAAAAAACACTGCTGAGGATCATCTGCTGCGATTTTATGTAACCCACAAGGATATTTGCCACGAACGCTTTGACGGCATGATACTCACCGGCGCGCCTGTGGAGCAAATCCCCTTTGAACAGGTCGACTACTGGAACGAGCTTAAGCGAATCCTCAACTGGAGCCGCACGAATGTTTACTCGCTCTTTGCCATTTGCTGGGGCGCCCAAGCGGCGCTATACCATTTTTATGGCATACCCAAACACCCATTGCCCATCAAACGCTTTGGTGTATATGCACATAAAACGCTTGTGCCGCTCCACCCATTGCTGCGCGGAATGGACGATTTGTTCTGGGCGCCGCATTCACGCCACACCGAAACGCGCCGTGAGGACATTGAAAGCGTTAACCGGGCAAATGGCAAGCCGCTATTGCAGATTTTGGCGGAAAGCGATGAGTCGGGCATTTTTCTTGTTGCAGACTGGGATTGCCGGCAATTTTTTGCGACAGGGCATTTGGAATACGACCGCGACACATTAAAATTTGAGTACGACCGCGATATTTCCCGCGGCTTGAATATCGCTGTGCCGGAACACTACTTCCCTGATGATTACCACGCCGCCGCACCGGCGCTGAACTGGCGCGGCGCAGCAAACATACTCTTTGCAAACTGGTTGAACTATTTTGTTTATCAGCAAACGCCGTTTGATTTGAACCAACTGCGCCCAGATGTGCAAACGGAACCCGAATATTGCTTGTAACGGCGTATTTCATCGCCGGCACATACATTCACTTTTTGGAGGAGCAACCGCATGACAAACCAAACCTTGACCGAGGCAATCCGCACCCTTGCGCCACGCAGCCTTGAGTGGGATTTCCTGCTCTACAACTCCAGCAAAACCAAAGACGGCGTATCGTTCATGTTCGGCAAGTGCGATATGAAAAGCATTGGCACTTGGCTGGAAACCATGCTGGATTCCGTTTTGGAGAGCAATCTGCGCAAACAGACTGTGACGGAATATTCGCCGTTCCTTCCAAAGGAGGAGATCGGTGCGCTTGCCGCGGATTCCCCGCTTATGTCCGAACCGTTGCTTGAGGCGCTGGGCGCGGTCAAATCGGCGTTGCCATATAACCCGGAGGACTTTTTGACCGGGCTGTTTCCCAAGGTGAACGGGCTTGCCTTCCATTCCATTGACAAAGACGGTAAAGAAGTACTTGTCATGAAGCGCTCGAATCCCTTTATGAGCGGTAAAAAAGTACTGTTCTGTGATTGCGACGACGAAACCGGAACCGTGAAGGAAACCCTGTCTCCCCTGCTCAGGTTTACCGCCGGGGTTGACTTTTTGCTCATTGGCGGCGTGTGTTATTTTTTCTCCGCCGCTGCACAGAAGAATTTTGCCCTTGAGGACCGCGCCGCCGCCCTCTGCTCCAAAGCGACCGGTCTTGTCGGGGAATGCGACTTGGTCAGCGACTTTGCCCGTTTCGAGGAACTTGCCAAAAAGCAGACGCGCAAGTTTGAGAATTTCAGCGAGGATTTAGTAGCGTCCATTGGGCGAATGGGCGTTCAGGCGCGCGAGGAATTTGTGTCAACATACGGTGTAACGATTGGCAGTGACGGCAAGCTTGAAACCAACACGCCTGAGCAATGCGGTCTGCTAATTGACTTCTTGTGCTGCCGCAGCTGTCTGGATATATACGGACGTTTGGCAGTAGGCAGCAAAATCACGCCGAGAGAATAAGCAGGAATAATCACGCGAATCTATAGGGTTGAGCATTGCATTACCTGTATGGGGATTGATTATGGGACAAGGAAAACTGATTGTGCTGGAGGGGCTGGACGGCAGCGGCAAGTCCACCCAGTTGGAGCTTTTGCGTGAACGCTTTTATCAGGCCGGGTTGAACGTGCGGCACATTAAGCTGCCGGATTACAGCAGCCCTGCCTGCGCACCTGTAAAGATGTACCTTGGCGGCGAATTGGGCGACAATCCTTCGGATGTCAACGCGTTTGCCGCGTCGTCGTTCTATGCTGTGGATAGGTTCGTCAGCTATCAGACAAAGTGGAAAAAGGACTACAAGGACGGCGCGTTCCTGCTGGCTGACCGCTACAGCTCATCCAACGCATACCACCAAATGGTCAAGCTGCCGCGGTGCGAATGGGATGACTTTCTTGCTTGGCTGGACGATTATGAGCACAACAAGCTTGGGCTTCCGCGCCCGGACTTGGTGATCTATCTGGACATGCCGATTGCGGTATCTCAGGCACTTTTGCTTGAGCGCAAGCTGCTGGATATCCATGAAAAGGACATTGATTACTTAACCAAGTGCCGCGATGCGGCAAAATATGCCGCAAAAAAATGGAGCTGGTGCGTCATTTTTTGCGGAAAGCAAGGGCATGCGCTGCCAATTGATCTGATCCAAGAGAATATCTGGGCGGCGGTATGTGAAGCACTGGAGATTATATGTTAGATTTTAGGCCAATGACCTTGGGCGACTACGCTTGGATGAAAAAGCTGCAAGAGGCAAGCACGCAGACCGCCTGCGAATACCTGCCCGGCAACATATACCTTTGGGGAGAAAACCACCACACGCAAGTCTGCCGGCTGAACGAAGATTTCTTCGCCACTTACTCCGAAGACAAGCATTGCTACTGCTTTCCCACAGGACACGGTGATTACGGTACCATGTTCGAAGCGCTCATGCGAGACGCCAATGAGCGCGGGATTGCCTTCCGCATGTTCGGCGTATCAGAAGAGAACCGCAGTATGCTTGAAGAACTGTTTCCCGGCCGCTTTGCTTATCAAGAAAACCGTGATTTTGCCGACTATATCTACAATGCTGAGGACCTCATCAACCTGCCCGGCAAAAAATACCATGCAAAACGCAACCACATTGCGGCATTTCTCAAGTCACACCGCTGGGAATACAAGCCGCTGGACGAGCACAATATCACCGGTTGTGTTGACTTTCAGGAGCACTGGTTTGCGGCAAACGCGGCAAAAAATCCGGGAGAGCTTGCGCAGGAGAACAAGGTTGTCCTCGCAGCATTGCAGAATTTTTTCGCGTTGGGCTTCATCGGCGGTGTACTTTATGCTGATAACGCAGTCGCAGGCTTTACCATTGGCGAACGCGTTAACAGCGAGATTTTTTGCACTCATATTGAGAAAGCTGACGGCGCCATACGCGGCGCGTACCCTATGCTGAACCAGCAGTTTGCGCAAAACGCGCTTGCAGGCTACCGTTTTATCAACCGTGAGGAAGATACCGGCGACGAGGGCCTTCGGCGGGCTAAGCTGTCGTATTATCCGGCAATGACGCCGGCGGAATTTTTGGCTGTTATGATTTGACGAATTTGCATGATTACTTTGTTTTGCAATATGATTAACCACAAGCAAAACTATAAAAGAGCGCCCCCGCCCATCCTGAAAGACGAGCGGGGGCTGACTACAGCAGTTCACATGTGTGCATAGCGCATTTCTCCTTTATTACATGATTGATATTGTTATTTTATCGCGCTTCTTCCAGTGTATGCGTAAACGTTTGCTCCGCTCCATCGCGCACAACTGTAATTTTGAGTTTATCGCCCGGTTTTTTGCCTGCAAGCGCTTTGTTAAAATCCGCAGCAGTCACAATCTCCGTGCCGCCAACAGAAGCGATCCTGTCTCCACGCCGGAATTGAGAGTCCATACTTTGTGAGATATAAAGCCCAATCTCACCAACACGGTACTGCATGGCGGCGCGCAGGTCCGCCACCTCAACCAGTGTGAACGGCTCCGCCACACGCCCGGTGACATAGCCGTATTCGGTCAGGTCGGTGATGACCGGCTTCGCCGCGTCAATCGGAATCGCAAAACCCAAGCCCTCAATGCCCGTACCGGACGACTTCGCGTTCACGACACCAATCAGCTCACCCCGCACGTTGAACAGACCGCCGCCGCTGTTGCCCGGGTTGATTGCCGCGCTCGTCTGCAAAAGAGTCATTGTTTCGTTATCAATCGTCACCTCGCGGTCAAGTGCGGAGATAATGCCCTCGGTGACGGTGCCGCCCAGTTCACCCAGAGGGTTTCCGATTGCCACAGCCGGTTCGCCTACTATCAAGTCTGCGGATGCGCCAAGCACTGCCGGACTTAGCCTTTCCGCCTCAATTTTGAGAACCGCAAGGTCGGCTTTTTCATCTGTACCGATTAGTTTTGCGCTGTATTCCTTGCCATTTTGCAGGCGCACTGTAATTTTCTGCGCCTCTGCAATCACATGGTTGTTCGTCACAATATATCCGTCCGCGCTGAGGATAACCCCGCTGCCGGCACCTGTAGCGACCATCTGTGTAAAGCGCCCGTTGCCCGCCAGCGCCTCCGTGCTGATTGCCACGACGGAGTCCTGTGTCTTTGCCGCTATAGCCGCAACGTCAAGTCCTGTGGAGCCAGCGGCAGTATTGGTGGTTTTGGCGTCACCCTGAGGTACGCTTTGATAATACACAGCGCCTGCGTTGTTGGGCGTCGTGTCCGCCGCAAAATAACGATTGCCTACATATGCGCCGCCAAGGCCAAACACAGCCGAAAACATAATGGCCGCAGTCAGTACAGCCGCCGCAAAGGCTCCACGTGTAGATTTTTTCTTGCTTTTTTGCGGCGGAAGATTTGCGCGCGGCGGGTTTGTCTGCGCTGGCGCAGGGTGCGTTTGCGGCATAAACTGCTGTGGATATTGCCATGTGCGGATATCGCGGTACTGCGGGACAAACGGCGCCGCCATAGGGTTATTCACGGGCGCCGCAGGTGTGCCAATGGTTGGTAACATACTCTCCTGTGCATCACCCGGCTGATAAGCAGAGACAAAGGGCTGTACGCTTTTGTCATCCGTTCGCAGGGGCAGTGGGGCTGTATGAGGTATTTCTCCCCCAAAATCTCCATAGATGTGCTCATTCATACTTAGCGCTCCTTCATTTGGTATGCGTTTAGTTTACCCCTCCAGGGTGTGGATGATTTGCAGGATTTGTGAAAGCTTTGGGAAATATTTGCGTTGAATGTGGGACGAAATTAAAGCTCCGGCCACATTTACAGCCGGAGCCTTTGATTTTTATATTTGCTTATGGTGAGCTTTAATACCTAAAATCCGCCACATACGCATAGACGTCCGCGTCATAAGCTGCGGGGATATCCGCCTTGAGTGAGCGGTCATAATACGCCAGCCCACCGCGAAAAAGCAACGGAACAAATGGCATCTCTACTGCAAAAACATCCAAAAAAGCCTCTAGTGTCACAGCCCCGCGGCGGAATTCGCCGTAGCTCTGCGCAGCACGTCCGGCACTGTCGATGCCGTAATGCGCACCGCCGTTTTGACTGAACAGCGTTGACAGATCCATGTTGTTTGTCAACTTAACCTCACCAAGCAGCAGGTCAAATGTTCCGCGCGCTGCCGCTGTTTTGTATGCCTCAAATGATAAGCTGTTGAGTGTCACCTTCAATCCGCCCACCTGCAATGCATTCATAATACGCCTAGCGCACTCGGCTTTTGTAGGGTTGTCTTTGTTGACCAGCAAGGTCAGCGCCGTTTGCTGCAGTTGTTTACCCGCTGCACCTGCCTCGTCTATCAGCTTTTGTGCCTCATCACGCTTTTGCGACTGTACATTTGGATTTTCCTGCACGTACCATGCGGGATTAAACGGCTTATCCGCCGGACGGGCATTGCCCTGAAAAGCGCCAAGCGCCAAATCCTCCCGGTTCAGCAGCAAGCTGACCGCCTGGCGCAGCTTTGGCTCCGCGAAGGCCCGCCTATTGGTATTAAATGCCAAATACACAAAATTGTTCAGCGGCAACTGCGTAGTCCGTGCAGAAACGCGCTTTGCCGTGCCGGCGGATAAATCTGATACGGCGAAGCTGAGCGAACCGATGCCCACGCCCTCTGAGAGCGTGTCCGGGTCAGTAATGTTTGTAAGGACAATGCGCTCCGTGCCGTAGTCCAGCTTCTCGCGCCAGCGCGGATTTGGCGTAAGCACAGGCGAGCCTTGCTCCTCTTTTATTATATATCGCCCACTACCGACTGGCGGAAGTCCGTCATTGCTTTTGTTGTCTGCCGGGATGATTGGGAAATCCAGGCACGCCGTGGCATAGGGGTCGCCCTGCGCAAGTGTGAAGACCGCCGCGTCCTCACCCTGTGCCTTGCAGGAGTTAAAATTTTTCAGCCGCTCTTTGTATTCAGCGGATTTTTTTGCCAGCAAAAACGATGCGGCGATATCCTTGGCAGTAAGCGCCGTGCCATCGCTAAAAACCGCCTTACGGATGCTTACCGTAAGCACGAGTGTCTGTGCCTCCTCAGCGGTGGCAAGGATACGTTGCGGTTTGTACGTGCCGTCTGCTTGATATAAGCTATCATAAAGCAATGAAGCAACCTGACGGTTCATGGCAAGCGTTGCCTGATACGGGTGCAGAGAATCCGATGTGCTGTACGGCAAGCGTATAGGCTTATCTTTCATCGCCGCAGACTGCGAAACATTTTCGCCGGGCGCGGTTGTGGATGGCTCGGTTACTTGGATTTCTCCGCCGTTGCCGCCGCATGCGGTCAGCACAAACAAAGCCAATATAATCAACAGCAACAAAACGCGCTTCATAGAGCCACCTCTATTTCCAATATCTACTATAGTATATCTTAAAATCCTCGGGAACATACTACTGCCATACAGCCAAAAGGAGGGTCATTCATGTTGGATAAAATTGCGCTGGTGCTGACTGTGCTTGGCGCGCTGAACTGGGGTCTGGTGGGTCTGTTCCAGTTTGACGCCATAGCCTGGATTTTTGGCGGCTCAGCGGCAATGGTTGCGCGAATTCTCTATACGCTCGTTGCGCTGGCAGGCGTCTGGTGTGTCTCCCTGCTCTTCCGCGAGAATGCGGTCATCCGTGACAGGGGCGACGAAATCGCGTAACGCGGGCAACCCAGGGCGGCAAATGATCGCCCATTACATAAGCCAGCTAACGTCTGCGGGCGCGTTGGCGCTTTTTGCAACGCGATGACTTAACGCGGCAACAGCATACGTATTTGGCCGCCGATGCGGTATTCCAAACGCAAATGCTCATCGCGCGGCAAGCGCAGGCATTCGCCGTCATTGTCTAAGTCTACGTCCCAGTCGCTGTTGTCAAATTCAAGCACAAGCTCTCTCGCCTGCAACGTACGGATGGTATCTTTGTAACGGCTTATATCAACCCGATTATGTGTGTAATCACTCAATATCTGCCGCGCCAGATTCGGGCTTAATCTCTCCAGTATGGCAACCTCAAACCTACCGTCGCCAATGTCAATGTCGTTATAGATGTTCACCCCGCCAAAGACATGTGAATTGCTGACAATAGTAAGAATTGATTCCGTTTCAAGCAGCTTTCCGTCCGCCGTCACGCGGAGTGCTCGCCTACGCGGTAATTTACGCCAACCCATGCTCATAAAATATGCCAGATAGGCAGCGTGCCCCAATCTGCGTTTGAGGAATGCCGGCGTTTTATACGGCACATCCGCAGCAAAACCAAAGCAGGATACATAAAACGCAGTATTCCCATTCACGGTTAAAAAGTCTACACCGCTTTCGTGGCCATCAAGAAGAAGCTCCAACGAAGCCAGCGGATCTTTGGGGATAAGCCCCAGATTTATTCCAATATCATTGGTTGTGCCCACACTCAGGTGCGCGTATGCGGCATGCTGTTTTAGCCCAAAAAATCCGTGGCACGCCTCACTGACGGTGCCGTCGCCACCCATGGTCAGGATGAGGTCGCACTTATCGTTGCGCTCCTGCACAAGCGGAACAACCGCCCCCGCTCTGTTAGATTTGACGATGGAGCAGACGTAGTCGGCGTCCTTCAACCGCTCCAAAACCGCGACCAACAGGTTGTTGTCAAAGCTGGAAGCAACGGGATTATAGATTACAGTACAATGGCGCATAGCACTCTCCATTTCGAGCAAGTAAGTAACAGGCAAAAGTGAACAGTGAATAACCTTTTGCCAATATTTATTCACTGCTCACCGTTACTTATTACTTGTCCCTAAGATTATACCGCAAATTTGCTCTTGCGTCAAGGACGGCGGAAAATTTAATGTCTAATATCCAATAAATGAACATATCATGTCCACATGGAAACAACACGTACACGCCAGGTAATTCGCAACACACTCCTGCTCACAGGGGCGGCATTGCTCATGCGCAGTGCCGGGGTGTGGTTCAACGCCCTGCTGGAAAACCGGGCCGGCGCGTCAGGCGTCGGGCTGTTCGGTCTGCTCATGAGCGTTTACTCGCTTGCGGTAACATTTGGATGCGCAGGCGTGCGGCTTTCCGCCATGCGCCTGACGGCGGAGGAGAATGATGTGCGCCGCCGCGGCGGCGGCATGGGTAAGTGCTTCTTCATGGCGCTGTTGCTTGGTATACTCGCCGCCGTCATTCTCTATTTTGCCGCCGATATCTGCGCCGAGCGCTGGTTGCATGATTCCCGCGCCGCCGAATCATTGAGGATACTTGCACCGTCAATCCCCGCGATTGCGCTCTCCGCAGCGCTGAACGGATATTGCACATCAGCAGGCGCGGTACTGCCGTTCGCGCTTGTCCAGTTGGTTGAGCAGGGCATAAAGATCGCCATTACGCTTTTTGCACTAAAAAACTTTTCCGGGGCGAGCAGCGCCTTTAGCCTTGGCCCTTATGGCAGCGACAACAGCGGCGCGGTGTGCGCGGCAATGGCGATGGGAATCACCGCAGCGGAGTGGATCTCGTGTGCGATGTCGTTTGGCGTCTACGCCCTGTGGGGACTGCGCCAAAAGCGCGCCGAAGACCCCAAAACGCCCCTGCAAGCCCTACTGCGAATCGCTCTGCCGGATGGACTTGGCGCTTTCGCGCGGGGCATATTGCTGACCGCGGAGCATCTTTTAATTCCGCACGGGCTGCGAAAAAGCGGCGCAAACAGTGAGGAAGCACTGTCGTCATACGGCACAATCCACGGCATGGCACTGCCGTTGCTGCTGTATCCGTCCGCGCTGATGTCAGCGCTTGCCGGCCTGCTTGTGCCGGAGCTTGCCCGTCTGCGCACAAACCGCCACCCAAGGCGCATAGCAGACGTTTCTTCGCAGTTAATCCACTGGACGTTGACATTTTCACTTGGCACGGCGGTTATTTCCTTTGCGTTTGCGCCGGAGCTTTCGAGCGCTGTATACGGCAGCCATGTGGCGGCGGATTCACTGCGCCTGCTCGCGCCACTTGTGCCGATTATGTACCTTGACATGACGGTCGACGGTATACTCAAGGGCTTGGACGAACAAAAAAAGGTTATGTTCTACAACGTGCTGGACTCCCTGCTTTGCGTAGCGATGGTGCTGCTTGTGCTGCCACCGCTCGGGGTTAAAGGGTATTACCTAGTCCTTTACGCGAGCGAGCTACTTAACTTTACGCTGAGTGCAAACCGCCTGCTGAATGTATCCGATGCGCGGCTTAAGCTGTGGGAGAGCATGGGCAAACCGTTGCTGTGCTCCGGTGGGGCAATTGCGGTAACACGGCTGCTGTTTGGCACAGCAGTGGCAGGGATGTCTCCCTTGCTGAGCGCGGTATTGCTGCTCGGCTGGGCCGTGACGCTGTTTTTTGTCTTGATCAACGTGTTCTCAAAAAAGTCAACCAGATTGGCGGAGTTAATCAGAGTCCGTTGATTGTTTGACCGGAATTTTCACTGCAAACGGCAGGGCGACCCAAAATGCATATTACGTTTGTAGGTATTTTTGAATCGCTCCTTCATGGCTTGAACAAGGAAGCAAAATGCCGCTGCACTATAAATGTTAGCTTTGACTAACATAAGAAAGGGATGGTGATTATGACCTTGCAGAACATAAAACCCGGCAAAACCGTCAGCGTGGTGCATGTGGGCGGCGAGGGTGCACTAAAACGCCGGCTGATGGAGATGGGTTTGACCCGCGGT